>NZ_CALFPF010000397.1 GCF_937919775.1 uncultured Gimesia sp. | reverse complement strand
TCCCTATTGGCTATATTATCAGACGGGAGTCCCGGGACGATCGATCTATGATAACTATAACACAGCAGTTGCCGATAATTTACGACTGCAGTTTGAAGAAATCGGAGAACTCAGTTTGGATTCTGCGACCGTTTATAAATACAAAGATGACAAAAAATGGCTGAAAGTCGGTCAGAGTGTATTCGAAATGCACTGCGTTGCCTGTCACGCCTCCCAGGGAGAAGGGAAGGTGGGCCCCAATTTAACCGACGACTACTGGATTCACGTGAAAGAAATAGGCGATATTGCCAAGGTCGTGGAAAAAGGAGCCAACGGTCAGGCGATGCCTGCCTGGGGAAATCGTTTGCATCCCAATGAAGTGGTCCTCGTCGCTTCCTATGTCGCCAGTCTGCGAGATTCATTACCGGCAGGTTCGGGGAAAGCGCCTGAGTCCAACGCGAAACAAATTCCCCCCTGGATAGCACCCGCGGATGAGAGTCCGAAACCGGCGTCCGACGCCGAAAAAACGGATGCGAAGAAAATTGAGAGTCAAGACGAGAGTAAAAAGGACGATACGCAGCAAACCAAACCAGCCTCATGAAATAAGGATTTTGCTTTAGATGATCGGTAAACCCTGATGAATGACCAACTCCTGCCATCCGAGGAACATGTTCTATCCACACTGGAGAAGGACGGAACCCGACGCTGGATCTACCCCCGTTTATTTCAGGGGAAATACTGGAAAATGCGTCGCGTTGTGGGTTATTTATTGATCATTGTTTTCATTGCGCTACCGCACATCCAGATTAATGCCAGCCCGGCCATCTTTTTGAATATCGCCAGACGGGAGTTCACGATCCTGGGATTCAAATTCCTGCCGACAGATACACTGCTGCTGGCGTTTTTCATGATCTCGCTGTTTTTATCGATCTTTCTCTTAACGGCTTTGTTCGGACGTGTCTGGTGCGGCTGGGGATGTCCTCAGACGATCTACCTGGAATTTGTTTATCGTCCCATCGAGCGCTTATTTTGTGGTACTACCGGACATGGTGGAAAACCTCACAAATCTGTTCCCATTTCTCGTCGACTGATGATGTATGGCGTCTATCTGATCATTTCAATGGTGCTGGCACATACGTTTCTGGCATATTTTGTCAGCGTCAGCGAACTCGAACGCTGGGTACAGCAATCGCCGTTCACACATCCCACAAGTTTCCTGGTAATGACATCCACTGTCGTTTTGATGATGTTTAATTTTTCATTTTTTCGCGAGCAGCTCTGCACCATTGCGTGTCCTTATGGTCGTTTTCAATCTGTCTTGTTAGACCGACGATCGCTCATCGTCAGCTACGATCAGTCTCGCGGCGAGCCAAGAGGAAAAATCAGCAAACAAAATACCGACTCACTGGGAGACTGTATTGACTGCGGACAGTGTGTGCGTGCCTGTCCGACCGGAATCGATATCCGAGAGGGATTACAGATGGAATGCATTCACTGCACCCAATGCATGGATGCGTGTGATGAAATTATGGTCAAAGTGGAACGTCCCATCGGATTGGTTCGCTACTCCTGTCAGGACGAAATCGAAGGGAAGCCAAATCAGAAATTACGCCCGCGCGTGGTGATCTACCCCTTACTTCTGTTACTCTCCGTCTCCGCTTTTACGGTCACTCTGATCAATAAAAAATCATTTGATATTACAATCATGCGAAATTACGGTAATCCATACATTGTGACCGAAGCTGAACAGGTCGAGAATAATCTGCAGATCAAACTGGTCAATCGGACTGATGTTCCGGATGAATATCAGATCACAGTTCAAAATAATCAGGACGTCAAACTTGAAATTATGGGAAA
This sequence comes from uncultured Gimesia sp., assembly GCF_937919775.1. Taxonomy (GTDB): domain Bacteria; phylum Planctomycetota; class Planctomycetia; order Planctomycetales; family Planctomycetaceae; genus Gimesia. The sequence continues at coordinate 1,837 of NZ_CALFPF010000397.1, read as the reverse complement.
CACGAACCTGAAAGCCCGTGAGACAAAAACGGTTCCGCTGCTGATCGCGGCTCCCCGCAATTCATTCGTCTCCGGTTTAAGGCAAGTGGAACTCGTCATCAGTTCCAAAAACAATGCTGAAGAGAGGAAAGTGACATGTCAACTGCTGGGACCATAATGTCCGACTCGGAACAATCCGCAGAAACCCTGGCCCGATGGTTCTGGTGCGGCGTCATTTTTTCACTGCTGGGTCTGCAAATCCTGATGTCTTCCGTGGCAGTATTCCTTTCGTCCAGTGATCCGTCGAATGTCATCGTGGAAGGCTATTATGAACAGGCACTTTCCTGGGATCAGCAACGTCAAACACAGGCAGACAGTGATGCTCTGGGCTGGAAATCGGCAGTCACCTGCGGAAGCCCGGAAGGACTGCAAGCCGTTCGCAAACTGCAAATTACCCTGCAAGACCGGGCAGGACTACCAGTCGCAGAATGCCTGGTCAAAGGACAGCTGTTTCACCATGCACGGGCAGGCGAAGTCTTTCAAATTCGTTTTACGGAAACCGGCCCCGGGCTTTATGCAGCAGCCATTCCCATGCAACGATCCGGTTTGTGGGAGTTGTCTCTGGTCGCCTCGAATCCAACAGGGACGTTTCAGGAAAAGAAAAAAATACTCGTGAAAGCGTTATAAGATTTCGAAAACTTCAATAAACGAAACCTGCAAGAGCAGGGGAGTTTGACCAATGTATTTAATGGGATGCGGAGCCTGAATTAATGGAAGCCCATTCGACAATTCCTCTTCTCGCGACCATTTTCGTCGCCAGTATTGCCGGTAGCGGGCATTGCGTCGGGATGTGTGGCCCCTTAATGTTAATCGCCGTGAATCGATCTCCCGGTACGGTCACAAAATCCATCACGCTCGAATCCCTTTATCACTTCGGAAGACTGCTGGGCTATGCAGCACTGGGTTTTCTGGCAGGGGGTCTGGGCTGGCTGATGGAAGCGGGAGGAGAACTCGCGGGACTCCAGAAAATTGCGGCAGTCGTCTCTGGCATCGGCATGATTCTGTTTGGCAGTTATTCATTGATCACGATTTACCGTAAAGGAAACATCCCGCATTTGGGCACTGCGGCCGTCGGAAAACATCTGTCAGGATTCATCAAAAAGAATCAAAAACTCCCCAAAGGAATCAGACCCCTGGGATTTGGACTCATCACAGCCTGCCTGCCTTGTGGCTGGTTGTATGCATTTTTACTATTGGCCGTGGGAGCCAGAACTCCACTCACCGGAAGTCTGGTGATGATCGCTTTCTGGCTGGGAACGATTCCTGCTTTGTCACTCGCCGGACTTGCCAGTCGACTGTTTCCCCAAAAATGGAATCTGCTGGGAAACACCCTGATTGCCGGCTTACTGATTGTGAGCGGCGTCTTCACGATGACCGTACGTGCCCAGGCTGACGTGGGAAAACTGCAACAAGAAATGAATGCCCCCTCGCAGTGGGAACAATTGCAGAAAATCAAGGACCAGCCTCTTCCCTGTTGTCAGCAAGGAGAGACATATCAGCCCTTTTAGTTCTCGAAAAGATCGCACCCTGGTGCTTGATCAAACAGACGAAAGTGACAGGGTTCCCCTAGAGAAACCGTGTTCCTGCACACACTGCGGCCTGCCTGTTCCCATCAAACTGCAAACCGAGTCGGAACCCTGGTTTTGCTGCGCTGGCTGCGAAGTCGCTTACGCGATTCTGCAAAACCTGGATTCCTGTATTCTGGACGAACTGAATGAATCACGTTTACCTGCAGGAGCAGACCTCTCGTATGAAGAAATGGACCATCCTCAATTTCAGGAACTCTATGCTCGAGAAC
>NZ_CALFPF010000396.1 GCF_937919775.1 uncultured Gimesia sp. | reverse complement strand
CGCCATTTCCCAGCAGTCCCGGGCCGATTTGAACTCCTGTTTTTCTTCCAGGAGTGCTGCCAGTTCCGTGTAATAACTTTTGTGTGCCTTATCATTTTCAATCGCCATTTTATAGCCAAAAATGGCGGCATCTTCGTAACCCAGATTTTGACAGGCTTCCGCCATGTCGGCGTTTAAACTGGGATCCCAGGGGTTGAGCGTCAGCCCTTCTTCCGCGTACTGATCAACCGAAGCCCAGTCTTTTTTACGGCGGGAATTTTTGATTTTGGTTTTAATACCGGCGATTTTCAGCATCCCCATTTTGGAGCCGGCATTGTTATCGCCATACTTTTTTCGCTCGGCACCGCGTTTGGTCTGCCGATAGAGAAGTCCTTCTGGATCCAGTTTCACGGCAGTGGAAAACATCTCAATCGAGTAATCCCAGTTTTCTTTTGACAGGGCTTCATTTCCCCGCCGCCAGCAATCTGCCGCAATCTTTTTGTTTCTGTCAGATGTCATAAATCTCTTCCGCTGTTAACCAATGCTCAAAATCAATCGCAGAATGTGCCGACACCTCATGACACTCACTTCATCGGGTTCACAAGCCGCGCCGCACTTTATTCACTTTTATTCATACGTTCCAGTTTTATATCTTACAAGATTTTTTAACACCCTACCATCACAAGTTTTACTTAATTTCAATATACACACATACCGCATCAAACCACAAACCTGAGCCGCTGTACTTGCATCTCAGATCATTGATTCGCACAATGAGACTCAATTCGCAAGTCAGACGGACTGAGAGTTCCTGTCTGTCCTCTACTGATCTACCACTTTTCAGTCAAAAGATACCTTTGGAGAAAGACAATGAAGCAGTTCCCAATTTGCGCCCTGTTTGGCTGCTATGTACTTTTGGTTCTTACCCAGCTTAGCTGTGCAGACACAAAGTCCCCTAAATGGGCGGCGACCAGTGTGGAAGAAGCCAGTCCCGATTTCCAGATCCAGGGTGAATATTCCGGTATTCTGGGCGAAGGCAGTGATGATCCCCTCAAATACGGCGTTCAGGTCATCGCGTTAGGCGAAGGAGCCTTTCAGGCCGTTGGTTACCCGGGAGGCTTGCCCGGCGATGGCTGGAATCAGGAAAAGAAAGTGACTGTCGACAGCAAAAAAAACGGAACTGTCATCAGCTTTCAATCTGAAGACGGCCGGGGCGATCTCGAAGACGGCAAAATCACCATCTTCGATGCAGAAGGCAACAAGGTCGGCGTCCTCAACAAAGTGGAACGCAAAAGCCCGACTCTCGGCAAACAAGCCCCTGAAGGAGCCACTGTTTTATTCGACTCAAATCAGGCTGAGAAGACTGTCAAGAACTTCAAGAACGGGCGTATCACCGAAGACGGACTCCTGAAAGAAGGGGTCACGAGTAATAAAACATTTAAAGACGGCCATCTGCATCTTGAGTTCCAACTCCCTTTCATGCCTCAGGCGCGCGGCCAGGGAAGAAGCAACAGCGGTTGTTACGTGCTGGGGCGATACGAAGTGCAGATCCTGGACTCCTTCGGCCTCGAAGGCAAGGACAATGAATGCGGCGGCATCTATAAACTGGGCGCTCCCAGCGTGAATATGTGCCTGCCCCCTCTGGCGTGGCAGACGTATGACATCGACTTCCAGTCTGCGAAATATGACACAGACGGCAACAAAACTGCCAAAGCCAGAATCACCGTCAAACACAATGGCGTCACCGTTCAAGATGACCGTGAAATCGATGAACCGACTCCCGGAGGGACCAATAAAGACGAAGCGATGGCCGGCCCGCTCTTCCTGCAGGATCATTCCAATCCTGTTCGCTTCAGAAATATCTGGGTCATCGAAAAATAAACCGGTCGCACAACCTGAGAACCTCACACTGCTCCCCCACTTTATTTCGTTCAGGGTCCTACGTTGATGACAGGAACAGAGAATCTGGTACAGGAAAGTACTGAGAAACCACTTAAGCTGCGTCTCTATCTGATGATGTTTCTCCAGTACTTTGTGCAAGGCTGTTATTTACCCATCATCACACTGTACCTGATTGAAGCGCTCGGATTTTCCGCGATGCAGATTGGGGTCTTCGGTGCGGCACTGGCAGTGGGGCCTTTACTGGCCCCCTTTATTTTTGGTCAGATTGTCGACCGTCATTATGCGACAGAGCGCGTCCTTTCTTTCTGTCACTTCTCGGGCGGCATCATCATGCTGGCGCTGTTTTTTCAAAACAGCTTCTGGCCGGTCGTCATTCTGGGGGTCCTCTATTCGATTCTGTATGTCCCCACCATGATGCTCACCAATTCTTTAACGTTTCAACATTTGAAAGACAGTGACAAAGAGTTTCCGCTGATCCGTTTATGGGGCACGATCGGATTTGTGGTCCCGGCCTGGATGGCGGAAGGACTGTTCCTCGCGCATCTCAAAGGGGATGAGCTCAATACAGGACGTGGCATCGTACTGATGATGGCCGGCGTCGCGGGACTGCTCATGGCGGCCTACTCGCTGACGCTGCCTCATACGCCCCCCGTTAAAAGCGATAAAAAAGATCTGGCCCCTGGAAAAGTTCTGAGAATGCTCAAGTACCGGCACTTTCTGGTTCTGGTAGTGGTCGCTTTTATCATCTCGATTGTCCACAAATTTTACTTCCAGTGGAACAGCCCGTTTTTGAATGCGATCCTCAAGCAGGGAAATGTCACCGGTGCCTGGGAGCAGCGAATCAGCTCGATTGGACAGGTTTTTGAAGTTCTGGTCATGGCGGTACTCGGATTCGGCATCAAAAAATACGGATTCAAAACAGTCATGCTGGTTGGTCTGTGGGCGTATTTGCTACGGAGCCTGATCTTCGCCTATGCATCAACCATCGGTGCATTTTTCCCCGCGGCTCTGTTCCTCACCTGTGTGGGGCAAGCGATGCACGGGCTCTGCTTTGGCTGCTTTCTGGCCGCCGCTTATATCTATGTTGATAAAGTCGCTCCCCTTGATGTCCGTGGCAGTATGCAGACATTTTTCGGGACCTTTGTCTTCGGCCTCGGAATGTTCGCCGGCGGATTCATCAGCGGCACCATCGGTAAATTTTTCACCGCGACATCAACAGACACTTTGCTGCGTTCGCAATGGAACATTCCCTCACAGGCAGGAATTCTGGAGTTCGCCCAGAAAAACCTGGACGGTGATTCGATCAGTTTGTTGCGTGACTGGCCCGGTATCTGGTTGAGTAGTGCCGCCATCGCCCTGTTTGCGACTCTCCTGTTCTGGGCTCTGTTCCCAAAACTTGATTCTTCAAGTCGTCTGGCTCACGCGGAAGAGACGACATAAATGCCGTTTTCATTCTCGGAAAATCTGCTCATCGGCGGAGTCGTCCTGGTCTTCTCTTTTTTCGGCCTGCTGAAAGAACAATGGTTTCTGGCAAACACGCGGAAAGGTCAACGTCTGACCGGATGGTTTGGACCCGCCCGTGCCCTCTGGGTCTTACGCGTTATTTTTCTCACCGGCATGATCTTCGGCGCACTTCTGGCAGCAGGCATCATTCACCCGATCCAATGGGACTGAGACGGTGATGCCTGTCGCTGCTGCAGAACCAGCCTGCCAGAATGACATACTGCCCCCTTCATGTACAGTCCTTTTTTTCATGCCAGTTTGACATTTCGCACGAGAGTCAACTCTGCAA
>NZ_CALFPF010000395.1 GCF_937919775.1 uncultured Gimesia sp. | reverse complement strand
TATTCGCCGCGCGCTCCGTTCCTCAAAATCGTTTGGCTGTCTCAGGCGTCCCACTGTTGGCGCTGTTGCTCTTCGGTTTCTGTTTCGCTGTCGCATCCTCTGTGTACGCCGGCGATGAGACTTCGGTAAAACATTCGTTTCTCGGTGTGGGCAAAGCCAATCAGGCAGTGATCATCGGCGAGGACGGCGAGGTGGAATGGAAATTCGACATGCCGGCCAGTGACGGGTGGGTGCTGCCGAACGGCAATGTGCTGCTGGCTTTGTACGGGACGAAGGATTTTCCCAACGGCGGCGTGGTTGAAGTCGATCGGAAAACAAAACAGATCCTGTTTCAGTACAAAGGCCGCCAGAAGGAAACGAGCACGGTGCAACCTCTCCCCGACGGAACGTTTCTCATCGCCGAGCTGGGGCCGGAACCGCGGGCGATCATCGTCAATCGCGACGGCGAGATTGTGAAGACGACTCCGCTGCAATGCCAGAAAGAAAACACGCATATGCAAACCCGCATGCTGCGGCTGCTGCCCAATGGCAATTATCTCGCCCCGCATCTGCTCGACTTCGCCGTCAAGGAATATAACCCGGCCACCGGCGAGGTGGTTCAAGTGATCAAGACCGACGAACGGGGCCGCGAAAAACGGGACTGGCCTTTCACCGCCATCCGCCTGGAAAACGGCAACACCGTGATCGCCAGCTATCGCACCAAAGGGGATCAGGTGAAGCTGTTCGAAGTCACCCCGGAGAAGAAAGTCGTCTGGCGTTACTCGGGCATGAAGTCCGGCTTTCATCATTTTCAAATCCTGACCACCAACGGCAAGCCGGTTAAAGCGAACACCTGGAAATAACTACAGAGACAATATCAACACCTTACGGATGCGAGTGTACTCGTGACGAAAATGTGCGCGGTTTATCAGCCAGCGCATCAGAAACCCCGGAATTGCGAAATGCGCGACTCCGGGTTTTTTTATTGGCGGGGACAGAATACGGGGCGCTGGGTTCGTTTTTACTGGACAAGACCTCCTGACATGCTTCTAAGCAGAGCGATTCTCCAGGAGTTTTCGATTTCCTGGTTTTTTACCGGTAAATCGCTCAAGTTGGGGACGTTTACTTAATGGTGGAGTCTCTTCTTATACATTTCCTTTGGTGTTCATCCCTTCTTGCGGGCACAATCTTTCGCCTGTGAAAACCCAATCGTTTGTAACAGAAATTCAAAAGAAGCCAAAAGGCCAGCAATGTTACTGGTCAAAAATGTCATTAATCAAATTATATTTTTATGAAAGTGAGAACACTGTGACCAAAAAGTCGCTCGTAAATCGCCATCGAGGATTTACATTAATTGAATTACTGGTCGTGATTGCCATTATTGCGATTCTGATCGCATTACTGCTTCCCGCTGTGCAGCACGTCGCAGTACCTGTAAAAACAATCTGAAGCAGATTGGGCTGGCACTGCATAACTATCATGACACGCATCGGGTATTCCCTTTCGCATATCAAGGGTTATCAAGTGGTGCTCCCAATCTGGGTGCTACCAACGGCCTGGGCATTGCCTGGGGAACTTATATTTTACCATTCATGGATCAGGCTCCCCTGTACAACCTGATTTCGACACGGATGTTTGGCGCCACCGGAAACGGTGCAGGCATCCATTGGCTGGACGATACGGTGGCGACTGTCGGCACGACGACTTTGGCGAAAACCGTGATTCCCGCTTATAACTGTCCTTCCGATCCGATGTCCGGCATCAATACGGACCGCGCTTCCTACGGCAAATCAAACTATCTCGCCGTGGTCGGCACTGACTGGGATGGAAGCGGCCCGATTACGGGCGGAGCAACGACAAACTTCCTGGGTGTTTTTTACGGAAATTCCAGCACCCGGATTCGTGATCTTACCGATGGTGTCAGTAACACACTTCTTGTCGGCGAACGTACCACAAACGGGGCTGCTAATGGCGGGATCTGGATTGGTGCCAGAGGAACCCGTTCCGACAATGGTTTGAGAGCATCAGCTGCAGGAACATTTCTGATCAATAACGCCGTGGCTACAGACGGCGCTGCCAGCAGTACGCACGTCGGAGGTTGCCACTTTCTACTGGGTGATGGTCGCGTGCAGTTTCTCAGTGAAAATATGAACTCGGAAACATACGAGTTGCTCGCTTTGATCAACGATGGAAAGGTCATCGGCGAATTTTAAGCGTGTCCCCGGGTTGATGGAAATCGTGATCGAATCCAGACTGGTTCCGTTCTCAACTCCGGTAGCACAATCAAAACAGAAAAGAACCGCGGGAATCATCCTGCGGTTCTTTTTTTATCCTCAAAAGGAAAACGAGTTCAGCAGAATTTCGTGTCTTTTCATGCCTTTCGTGGTAGAAAAATTACAAAAATGCCTCAGGTGAATGCTGTACTGTGATGGATCAGGGCAGTTTCAACCGTCGTCAGGTCCATTTATTATGTCGACCTGTAAGTAGCATTATTTAATCATGTTACATTCGATTCCCGCTGCCACGGACTTCAGCTCGATGCGGCCGAGATGCTAAGTTTCTTGCCCGTGGCTGAAGCAATTAGTGCGAGCAGTGGGTGGAAAATCTTGCTCATTGGTGTATCATCGGTTGTTGCCATACTGGATAGGGCTACACATTCGATGCACTCTACTGGGCCGATGATAAAAGGCTCGAAGTCGGTCCCGGGACCAGTCACCCAGAAACCGCTTTCGAGTGATCGTTTCAGGTCCTCGCACCCGACAGCTGATTCCGGCCGCGCAATTCATTCGATGTGCAGCAGGGATTGAAATGTGACAGTGGGACGGCCAGTGAAATGGTCTGTCATCACAGTCGTTAATCGTTCCATCAGGATTTGCAAAGGAAACTATTTTGGTCGACTCCGAAACCACACCCACGCCCGAACCGCCCTCAAGTAAGGAACTGAAATTGGCCATGAAGGCGTTTCGCAAACGCCTCAAACTGACTTGTCTGGATGATGAATCCCGAATGGGCTACGGTGCCACGTCCTCTGGTCAGCGGTCAAGCGTCGTTGCCATTGAACCGCCGAACCAGTATCCCCAGGCCATTTGGCAGGAACTGGCGAAGCAGGGAAAACTGAAGCACGATGGCAGAGGGCTTTATTCACTCGTTGAATCGTAAGCGGGCCGGTTTGATCCCTTGGCCGCGACCTTTCCAGAATCTGCGTGCAGCATGTGAGAGTGAGTTGGTGGAACGCTTCCCTATTCAGACTGTAACCGGTTGGTCAGGAAATTCCCCTTGGATCGCTTTGAAACACGATTTGCAGACGACGGAAGCTCATTTTGAGGATGTTTTGTTTGTCGATCCAAATCCAACGCAAAATCCATCGCTGTCTACGTCAGAAATGCTTCGCAATCGTTCGCAAGTGGATAGGGAGAAATGCAAAAACCCCGAGAAAACCAGTGTTTCTCGGGGTTCAAGTGCATTAAAAGTGGCGGGGACAGGATTCGAACCTGCGACCTCGAGGTTATGAGCCTCGCGAGCTACCGGGCTGCTCCACCCCGCGACAATGTGGTGGGTAGGCGGGGATTATTGTCGGCAGAGTCGGAGATATCCAGCTACCGAATGCTGAATTCTTCAGAATTAGTCGGGCGAGTCGGGATCTGGTCGCCACCAATGGGAGAATTCGTACGATCCGACTCGGACAGAAGCCGC
>NZ_CALFPF010000394.1 GCF_937919775.1 uncultured Gimesia sp. | reverse complement strand
AGAATCGGTGCGCGATAAATGATAATGAGCAGCAGAATCACCAGTAGAACCGTCCAGAGTTCTGTTGCTTCGGCGCTCTGATTTGCCGCGCGTATCATATCGCGGCCGACAGTCGCAATGCCGCTGAGGGTGATATCCAGACCCGGCTCAATCGACTTTTTGAATTCCGTATCGTGCTGGATGAGATTTTCAATATCTGCGACCGTTTTGGCATTACTTTGGTCGAGAAATTCGGTCGAGAGTTCCACGATGACCAGCGAGGCCTTGTTATCCTCACTTTGCAGCAGATTGCCGATGGATTTATCTGTGTAAGTACGAATCCGCGAGATGTTGGACGTTTTTGAACTTATACCGGGAGTGTTTTTTTCTGTCGCAAAGCCTCCCTCATTTACCGCAATTTTTTCGAGTTGCGGCTTGAGTTGATCCTCAATAAATTTGAGGTCCGCTGGTCGTAATCCCTGGTCACCGTGTTCCCGCCGAACGACGATGACGATGCTGCTGGCGAGCAGGTCATCGGGAAACGCGCGTTTAAACAGCTTCTCCCCCAGCAGACTCGGAGAGTCTCCCGGCAGAAACGCGAATTCGCCATTTTGTACGACTGTTGACCACTCAGGGGCGACAAACGAAATTCCTGCTACTGCTAAAACCCAGCAAGCGAGTATGATTTGCCAATACCGGACAACAGTGTTGCCTAAAACTCGAAACATAAAGATTGCTAACAATGAGCTGGTGAAGAGAGGTAAAATCCACGCGTGAAGACGTTAACCTTTCCCACTGATTTTTTGAAACCAGAACAAAGCGGTTGAGGTACCTACAGTAACTGCCGGTCTTCAAGCCGTCAATCTTCACACATTACACTAGACGATTTCAAGTCCAAGGGCATCTGAATTGCAATGTGAGGCTGAAATGTGTGTTTATGTTCATTTTTTTGGCCTGAGGAGCGAGAATTGATTTTGTATCTTTCGTTTGATTTGTCATAATAGATTTCCAGTCCGAAATTGATTCACTTCAAATTTTCCATATAATCGTTCTGATGAGTGAAAAGGATCTTCTTATGTTTCTTACCCCGCGCCGTTTCTCAGGTTTCTTTCTATTAGTCCTGCTGGCTGTGGTTTGTCTTTCACCTGTGACCGCGTCTGCTCAAACCATTGCCCGCTGTGGTGAAGGTTGGTTGGAGAAGGTCAACGGATATCTGGTGCTGCACGTCAAAGGGAACCATTATGAAATGGGTTATCAGCAGGGAGTTCTGCTGAAGGAACACGTTCGAAAGAACATGTATAACCTGCTGAACCAAAAGGGAGAGACAACACTCGTTGATCTGGGGCTGGTTAAACTCAAGCCACGTCAGGCCATCGAAACTGTTGTTCAGATTCAAAAACCATACACTCCGCAAAAATATGTGGACGAAATGCGGGGGCTCTCGGACGGGGCGGAGATCGCCTATGAAGATGTGCGGGCGACCAATTTTATTCCGGAAATGTTCCACTGCAGCGGATTTTCGATTGCGAATACCGCGACGAAAGATGGAACTTTGTATCACGGTCGTGTGCTGGATTACGCCTGTGACTGGGGCTTGCAGGATCATGCGGTCCTGGTTGTGGCAGAACCTGAAGGGGGCATTCCGTTTGTGAATGTTTCCTATGCCGGTTTTATCGGATCGGTCACCGGGATGAACATGAAATCGGTTTCGATCGGCGAAATGGGGGGACGCGGACTGGGGCACTGGTCCGGTGTACCGATGGCGTTTCTCGTGCGAGAAGTGCTGGAAACCGCCAAAGATCTGGACGAAGCGATTGCCGTCTTTCGTGACAACTATCGTACCTGCGAATATTATTATGTGATTGCCGATGGCAAAACGAATCGGTCGGTCGGCATGGCGACGAGTTGGGAGAAGATGGAGCTGATTCAGCCCGGCGAAGCGCATCCTCTGCTCCCGAATCCGGTGAAAGACGCCGCTTTGCTGTCCGCCGGAGATCGTTATCAGGAGCTTTCCAAACGGGTCAAACAGGGATACGGCGAGTTTACTGCAGAATCGGCGATTCAACTGATGAGCCGGCCTGTCGCCATGAAATCGAATCTGCATAATGTATTGTTCGAGCCCAAAACCACCAGACTCTGGGTGGCCAATGCCAGCACCGACGGTGATCCGGCAGCGAATCAGAAGTATTATGCGTTTCAGTTATCTGAATTATTGAAACGAAAACCGGCTGCAGGGGCGCCCGTTTATCCGATGCCCGCTGGTCAGGCCGTTTCTCAGAAAACGAAATAGCGATTTACGGGTGATTCCGAATGCAATCCGGCTTCACCCGGTTGATTTCACGGTGTGATTTCTACTCGATGATTGGCAGCCTGGGATGGGATTGTCCGTCCTGTTGATGAATCATGTGCAGCCAGGCATCGGGCAGGTAGTCGGGGAGATCGGCGGCGATCATCGCAGGTTCAGACAGGTCATTTGCGGCCAGATCTCCCGCAAGGCCGTGTAAATGAGCGGCGAGTTGCGCGGCTTCGAACGCGGGCATTCCCTGTCCCGATAAGGCGGTAATCAGACCGGTCAGCACATCACCACTCCCGCCGGTGGCCATGCCACTGTTGCCTGTGGTATTGACTGCGATGCGAGTGCCGTCGGTGATAATCGTGTGCGCCCCTTTGAGCAGCAGCACGACCTGATGCTGTTTTGCAAATGCGATGGAAAGGGCCTCTCGCTGCTGTCCAATTTCCTCGACAGGTTTGTTAATCAGGCGTGAAAACTCACCGGGATGAGGCGTCAGAATGCGCGGGCCTGCCGCGGTCGGTAAGGATTTATCAGACGTGGAGAGTGCGTTCAGAGCGTCCGCATCGAGAATCAGCGGCTGTTTGAGTTCCGTGTAAAGTTTGTGCGTGACGTTTTCAATCCAGGCATTTGATCCGCAACCCGGGCCGATGGCGACGGTGTCGAAACCCTGCATCTGGCTGAATAAATGGGCTTCGGATGCCTGTGACAGTTGGCCTTGCTGATCGACGTGCAAAGGCAGGGTCAGGTAACAGGGGTTCCAGCTGGAGACAATGGTTTGAATCGATTCCGGAACCGCCAGGAACACCAGCCCCGCGCCTCCGCGCAGTGCTCCCATGCCGGCGAGGCAGGCGGCACCGCTCATGCCGGAACTGCCGGCAATCACCAGAACTTTTCCGAAGGTTCCCTTATGCGCGTTTTCAGGGCGTAGCGGCAGTTTCGGCAGGTTAGAAATGCGTTGAATATTCATGGTAAAAACTTCTTTCAAATTCAAACAACATCACTAGCCTGTGTCCAGGTTTATTGTCGCGTCTCCAAGGCCAATCGGATCAAATATAGTAGCATTGGTGAGACTAAGGTTAAATGGGACGCGCTCTGGAACAGAAAATCAATTTAGCCGATATGGCGGCCTTTTAAATGGAATCGAGACTCAGGATTCAGTTTTTTGATTGTACATGATATTGCGTAGGAATTGCCACGGTTAGTATAGGGTGAATGAGATAAATGGGAAGGAGGGAATGTGTGGAAGTTCCATATATCCTGCCGAAACAGGGACCGATATGACTCCCAGTTTTTCAAGAGTTCATTATACTTTGTTTGCCTTTTTTGAACGAAGTATTTTTTTTATCATACTCATGTCTGCGCTTCTGCGCGTTCAATCAGGCAGCAGGAAAGATATCAGAACCAGCCTCGGAAAGATTCTGAGGAATGACAGACTTACAGAAATCGCAACGGATGGGATGGATCTTCAATGGCTAGAAAAAAAACTGTTTATGAAAAGCTTTGTGACCTGGCCGGTAATCTCTGGTGGAGCTGGCAGCCAGATGTGACACAAATTTTCCATCTGATTGATCCGGAAAAATGGTCGGAACTCAATCATAACCCGATCGTGCTGCTCAAAGAGTTCACGCCCGAGCAACTGGACGACATCTTAGGCAATCTCAGTTTGCATTCCCGTGTAAATGTCGCGTACCGTCGCTGGAAGGAATACATGGAGCGATCTGAAACGTGGGGTTCGACAAACGCCACCATTCTGGGACATCGCTGTGCAGCCTATTTTTCGGCTGAGTTTGGTATTCACGAATCATTACACATTTATTCCGGTGGTTTAGGCGTTCTCGCTGGTGACCATCTGAAAAGTGCGTCCGACCTGGGTTTGCCTCTGGTGGCGATTGGCTTATTTTATGGGGAAGGTTACTTCTCACAGCATATCGACAAAGAAGGCTGGCAGCAGGAA
>NZ_CALFPF010000393.1 GCF_937919775.1 uncultured Gimesia sp. | reverse complement strand
AATATTCAGGTTGGAAATCCTTTTCGCGGGTTCGAGTGAAATCAGATCAGGTCAACTAATATAATTGAGGTCCCCTTCAACCATATCTTGTACCCGAAAGATACCAATCGACTAGTATTACACACTTTACCGGTCACTTTGTCAAGCCAATTCCCGGAAAAGCCAACTCTTACGGTAAATCCTGTTTAATTGAAAGCCATTCACAATTTGCCGTAATCGGACGAATGACCACAGAATTCAGCAGGAATTTACGCATCGATAATTTCAAAAATGGCTTCAATCTCGACTGCAACCCCTGTTGGCAGAGCGGCAAAACCGAGTGCACTGCGTGCATGATAACCATCGCCGGTCTTGCCGAACAACTCATGAAACAGATCGGAAGCGCCATTAATCACGAGATGCTGATCCGTAAAATCAGGGGTCGAACTCACACAGCCCAGCAATTTGATAACTTTTAAACCATTCAACGAACCATGTTCGTCGCGCACCGAACGTAAAATCTTGATGGCACAATCGCGGGCAGCGGCGATCCCTTCTTCCAGGCTGACATTTTCTCCCAGCCGTCCCTTCTGATCACTGACGTGACCTGAAGTAATCAGAAGATTTCCGGTCTTAATACACAGCTTGAGATAACCGGGTTCAATCGGTTCAAAAACGAGTCCCAGCTCGGCAGCTTTTTGTTCGGCAGACATAACTCAATTCCTTCATTATTAGATCGCGCCCCGTTTCAGCAGCGTGTCACCCATGGTGTTTTACTCGATCCGAAGACCTTGGAGACGCTGTAATCAACCTGGACACAGGCGAACGGTTCAGAGACGAATTCACGCTAATGTAGAGGGATCGTCTATGATTTACAATCCAGCCGGATTAAGTAAAAAACTGAAACGCGCCGGCAGGCGCAAATGCATTCTGAAAATGCTGGATTTCGGGATTTGATTGCTGTGAAGACCAGACGATTGAAACGACATCAAACCGGGCGGGACTGTGGAGCAATTGATGATTTTTGAGAAAGGAACTGGCCAGCCTTGTGAGCTGACTTTGTTTTTGGGGAGTAACGGCTTCAAAAGGCTGCCCTTTGAAATCACTTTGCCGCGTTTTGACCTCAATGAAGACAACGGTTTCACGGTCGAGGGCAATGATATCAATTTCCCCCAGATCCGTTCGATATTGCTTTGCTAAGACCGAGTACCCCTGCTGCTTAAGAAACTTAATCGCAGCTCGTTCCCCTTTATCACCCAGAAGTTTTCCAAACCATTTACCAGCCATAAGCTTTTACTTGTAAACGGACGTTGAGATAAAGGCGTCATGAATACCAGACAACCTGATGCAGCAGCGCTGAACTCAGTTCAGCGCTGCTGAAAAGTATTTCATGACGATCGACTCTTCGACTTATTTTACTTTAGCGCGGCGTTCGGTCAGACGTGTAGATTTACCAACCCGATTCCGGAGGTAATACAGCTTGGCCCGACGGACCCTGCCATGACGCAAGACTTCCAGCTTGGCGATTTTCGGTGAATTGACCGGAAAAATACGTTCCACACCCTCACCGGCAACGATGCGTCGTACCGTGAAGTTTTCACGTGATCCGCCACCGCTGCGGGCGATGACAATCCCGCTGAAAATCTGAATGCGTTCCTTGTCACCTTCCTGGATTCGGGTGTGCACATCGACGGTATCACCGATTTCAAACTGAAGCGGCTCTTCGCGAAGGCTGGACGCTTCTACCTTTTTCATTAATTCCTGCATGACTCAAGTCCTCATGGTACGTTCTGAAGTTACCTGACAAGATAGCTCAAAACGGACTGTTTACATTAAGTTTAGTTCAAATTGAATTTGATTCCGACTCAGTTAAAAGATCATTACGCCGTTCGCGGGTTCGCATGATACTCTGTTCGTGCCGCCAACGCGCGATCTCCTGATGATTTCCGCTTAACAACACTTCCGGAACTTCCATTCCACGAAAGTTTTGAGGCCGTGTGTACTGAGGATATTCCAGCAGTCCCGATTCCGAAAAGGAATCATATTTGGCACTGCTTTCATCGCCCAATACTCCGGGAATCAACCGGATCACAGTCTCAATAATCAACATGGCCGGCACTTCCCCTCCATTGGTAATGAAGTCGCCTGCCGATATTTCCATTGGATTCAGCCCAATGCGGATTCGTTCATCGAACCCTTCGTATCTTCCACACAGTAACGTCAGTTGCGATTCTTTCGATAATTCTTGAGCCAGGCTTTGATTCAACGTTCTCCCCTGCGGGGTCAACATGATCAATTTACCAGGCGCAGGAAGTACTTCCTGAACGTGTTCTATACATTGAAAAACCGTGTCACAGCCAATCAACATCCCCGGACCGCCGCCATACGGACGGTCATCTACTGAGGCGTGTTTGTCTGTTGCCCAGTCTCGAAAATTCCAACGCTGCACCTCGACTAACTGATTCTGAATCGCCCGCTTGAGCAGACCCTGCTCAAGATAGCTGTCAAATAGTTCGGGAAACAAAGTTAGAATATCAAATCGCATTGTGCTCTCTCAAAGAGCGAACTTATGTCAAAACGACTCAGAAACTTATTCTGAGGGGGTTTCTTCAGTGGTTGCACCTTCTTCGGAAGTTGCTTCTGCTGTTGCTTCGGGAGCTTCCGGCTCGGGAGCTGGAGGTTCCTTGGGAGCCATCAGAGGAGCAGGCGCAGCCGCTGTTCCAAACTTGTTCTTTTTGACTTTTTTGATCAGTGTTGCGACGTTTTCAGAAGGTTTGGCACCGACTGACATCCAGTAATCAACACGTTCCATATTAATTGCCACGCGCTTTGACTTGTCGGCAACGGATGTGTCATACGTTCCGATTTCTTCAATTGCTGCGCCGTCACGTTGTTTGCGTGAATCCATTACACAAATACGATAGAAGGGGCGATGCTTACGACCCATTCTTTTCATACGAATACGAACTGCCACTAAATTCTCCTTTTGAAACGAACTCTTACCTTTGGGAAGATAACATTTGTAATACACTGAAAACA
>NZ_CALFPF010000392.1 GCF_937919775.1 uncultured Gimesia sp. | reverse complement strand
CAGCACGTATCTACTTATCTTATTTGTGGTTAGCTTGGCTAATACTGCCAACGTCCGGGCGGGTTGGCCCTGGACTTCCAAAGAAGAAAAAGAGGCGAAGTGGGCAGAGAAAGCAGCTCGTCCTGTGGGATCACGTCAAATCTATAAATTTGGTGAACTGTGGCCTCCGTACCCTCGACCCACCGGACCAAAACAGGGCTTCTGGAGTCGCTACCATCATGCGACTTACTGGCCTTATCCTTACACTTGTGAAGATCGTGAATATGTCCGTGATGTTATGGACAGACAGATGCACAATGGCTGGACCGATCAAACAACTCTCTATGCTTATCACTTCGAAGAAGATGGTAACAAGTTGACCCAGGCCGGCTTACTGCATTTGCGCTGGATTCTGGAAAATGCCCCCGAAGAACGCCGCGTTATTTTTGTACAGACGGCGGATGCCTCGATTGCCAGCCAGGAGCGATTGGCGAATGTCCAATACGCGGCTTCTGAGATGGCCGGTGGTCAAAGTATTCCTTCGACCATGTTAAGAGTCACCCCTTCTTACGGCCGACCGGCACGCGAGGAAGATATGAAATACCGCGCTTATGTCGGTTCCATTCTGCCACCTCGCATCCAATACACAGCCGGAGGCGGAACAGCTGCGAATGGGGGGAACTGATTCACGCCTGTTTGCTGTTTGATTCCCATGCCGTTTCTCATTCCCGTTAATTCAGACGAAAACTCGTCATGATTGATCGTCATACAGAAGATGAATATCAAAATCCCTCCCGGGAGGGATTTCTCAAACAGGATGAACCTGCTGAACAGCAGAGAACAGACTCTGAACCGGATCCTCGTGTGACGGCAAAAAACACGGATCTCACGGATCTTTACAGCGATTTGTTTCAGAAAAAAAAGTCAGCCGTTGATGCACAGAAATCCCCGGCAGGGGGCGAATTCCCTCACGCGGTGAATTCACTGAAAACGCTGAAATATGATGGCAAACCGATCCCGGCACCGCTCACGCTGGAAGAGAGCGGTTTGTCTTTAATGCAGTTGTGCAATCTGGTGTTGAAGCAGCTTTATCTGCAGGGGAGTGCGCTGGGAATTGAAATTTCCCGCGGTGCGCATCTTCCCTTCAGTATTATCGATGAGGCGCTGGTTTTTCTGAAAGACGAAAAATGCATTGAAGTGACCTCCGGTAATATGATGGGGCGTTCTTCCTATCGTTTTAACCTGACAGAACTGGGGCGGATTCGCGCGCGGGATGCGTTTGAACAATGCCGTTATGTCGGGCCTGCTCCCGTGACATTGGAGGCCTATGTGCGGCAGTGCCGGTTGCAGACGGTCACGGGCATCGATTGTACTCCCGAACGACTGAGAGCCGCGTTTTCGGAATTCATTCTTCGTGAAGGGCTTCTGGATGAATTGGGGCCTGCGGTCTGCAGTGGTCGTTCGATTTTTATCTACGGACCACCGGGTAACGGTAAAACAATGATTGCCAAAGGGTTGGGGCGTTTTCTCAACGAGCAGGGGGGAGAAATTTACGTCCCCTATGCGCTGCAGATGGAGAGTAGCATCATCACGCTGTTCGATCCGACCCTCCATCAGACCACCGACGATCAAGAGTTGCAGGAGTGCAATCAGTCTGACCCGAAAAAGGCGGGCCGTCTTCCCGATATGCAAGACTGGGACAAGCCGGATACGGATCTCCGCTGGCGGCGGATCAAGCGACCGGTGGTCATCACGGGGGGCGAACTGAACCTGGAGATGCTCGATTTACGCTATAACAAAGCCAGTAATTTTTATACGGCGCCGTTGCACCTCAAAGCGAACGGGGGCGTTTTTCTGATTGATGACTTCGGCAGGCAGCTTGTCAGCCCCAAAGATCTGCTCAACCGGTGGATTATGCCGCTCGAGGATCGGATTGATTTCTTAACGCTGGCAACCGGAAAGAAATTTGCGGTCCCTTTTGAACAGTTGATTGTGTTCTCAACCAATCTGGACCCTAAGGATCTGGTTGATGAGGCCTTTCTGCGTCGCATCCGTCATAAGATTCAGATCAATGCCCCTTCCCGGGAAGTCTTTACCGAGATTTCCAAGCTCTGTTGCCGTCAACGGGGCATTGAATATGATCCAGCTTTTGTAAATTATCTATATGGTGATTACTACAACCAGGGAAAGTCGCCCAGATCGAGCGACCCGCGAGATTTACTGGAGATTCTGCAGTCAATCTGTCGATTTAAAGGACAGGAACCCGTCCTCTCTACTCAACTCATTTCAGAAGCAGCGCAGCGTTTCTTCTGTCAAATATAAATTCCTTTCTTGAAGATCTTGATCAAGCCTTTCTTTTAAGGTCCCTGAAGCAACCTGATTCTCTCGTTATCACTCGTCTCTTTGATTACTGATTTTTCATGCATTGAACCGGTTTCAATTGTGAATGGATTGGAAATCGCGAAACGCAACGGGCATAACCTGTTGAGATAAAAAAGATTCATAATTCACGCCTTTCGCGTGCACCTCACGGAGGTATTAAAATGTCGGTACTAATGACAAAACAGACATGGATCGCTGGAATTGCTTGTGCATTACTGGTTTGCAGCGGTTGTTCTTCCGTGCGACAGGCATTTGTTTCCAATACGGATGATGCAGCACCGACCAGTTTGAAAGATAAAATTTCGGTTGCCAATCAGAAACTGAAGAATCCGGATAAGTTTTATATCACACACGGACAGCTTCAGGAAAAGATGGGCGATACGAAATCGGCCCGTTCTTCCTATGAAGTCGCTTTGGGGCAGAACCCGAAATCCATTGAAGCAGTTCTGGGTCTGGCGCGGCTGGATCAGGTTGCCGGCCGTAAAGCGGAAGCCGAAAAAGGGTTTCAGAAAGCGCTGGAAATGGCGCCGGAAGATCCCAAGGTCCGTGCCAATATCGGTCAGTTTTATGCGGCTGAGGAAAAGTGGGATCAGGCCATCGCGATGCTGAGTGGCGCTGTGAAGGCTGCTCCTGCCGATAAAAACGCACGCTATCAAC
>NZ_CALFPF010000391.1 GCF_937919775.1 uncultured Gimesia sp. | reverse complement strand
GCTCTTCCATTTCACCATACTGGCCCAGGAAGCGTTTCAGGTATTCGTCAATGTCTTTCTCTTCAATGGTTCGAACGGGACGTTCCAGCTTCAAACCTTTGTACTCAGGGATTTTGAAATCGGGGCGAACTTCCACTTCAAATTCGAATGTGAATTCGCCTTCTTCGGGAATCTGGAGGCTTTCGACATCAATCGTGGGTTCGTTGATCGGGTCGAGGTCGTTATCTTCAGCAATCAGTTCAAGGCTTTCCATCAGCACCCGCTGTTTAACCTGATCCGAAAGTTCCTGTTTAAAGCGTTTTTCAACCAGTTTGCGGGGGACATGACCAACACGAAAACCGGGAACCGTTGCCTGGCCTCCTAATTCTGCGACCGATTCAGAATAGTAATGGTCAATATCAGCGCGAGGGACAGAAACCGTGACGTGTTTTTTACAAGGACCAACCTCGTCAATTTTGGCGGTCACGGACATCTTGTACTCGCTGGCCGCAGATTCAGTTTCGTCAGCGGTTGCATCAGTTGTGGCGAGTTCGTCAGTCACGATCCAATCCTTTTCTTTATTATTTGTAGGAAGCTGTAGGGGCATTACCAATTTTCGGCAACAAATCTCAGGGCGGCAGTTGCGGAACGGCGATACTGCTACTTTTCTAATACTGGTTTAAAAGTACTAAAAGCCCCTCATTCAGATGATGGGGGCTGATGTTATTTCCCTGAGATCTTGCATGCGAAAAAAAGAGCGGGTGAAGGGATTTGAACCCTCGACAACCACGTTGGCAACGTGGTGCTCTACCACTGAGCTACACCCGCAAGTGAACCCGAACCTGACCATTAGTGAGTGAAACACTAGCGGTAAAGGTACGTGGTTCCTGTGCTGAGATTATGTCTTCTTATTCTCAGAGGTCAAGAGTATGAGACGAAGTAAATCATGGTTATCAGTGACTTTTTTGATTTTTTAACTGGAATCCTACTGCGGCCAGACAGTTTGAATCAAACTCTGACAATTTGATGGATTATGCGGGATGATTCCTGCCTGGAGACTGGTCCCCGCCATCACGTTGATGATTCTCACCATGTTGTTTTGAGGCAACCACACGTTAACTGTATATTTCAAAACAGTTTACGTATTTATAGTCCGTTCTTCCCTCGTGCGTGTTGCGATTTGACCTCATCCCCCCTTTGGTCCGAATGAGCCCGGTCCGGAAAAAATGCCGGGAATACACTTTTTTTATCTCCTTATCTAATAACAGTTTACGGACAACATCTTGAGCAGAATGTAAAAACTTTTTGGCGCTTTGGTCCGATTGGTATTCAGGTTGCTTTACACCCCTGTATCAACACTGAAACGATTCACTCGATGCAAATCTTCAAATATAACAACCAGGAGACCACCACTATGAAAAATGTCATCAATCAACTGATCAACGACGAAGCCGGATTCATTGTTTCTGCAGAACTCGTACTGATTTCCAGCATCGCGGTTCTCGCCATGATCGTCGGGCTGTCTGAAGTCGCCAACAATGTCAACCAGGAACTGGAAGATGTGGGCAGTGCCTTCTCTTCTATCAATCAGTCTTACAAACTCA
This sequence comes from uncultured Gimesia sp., assembly GCF_937919775.1. Taxonomy (GTDB): domain Bacteria; phylum Planctomycetota; class Planctomycetia; order Planctomycetales; family Planctomycetaceae; genus Gimesia. The sequence goes on along the minus strand of NZ_CALFPF010000391.1, from coordinate 4,719 downwards.
GCTACTCACACGGCCACAAAGGCTGCACCGAATCCAGCAGCTTCCAGGATTGCCCTGACTTCTGCTCAGGTCAGTGGGACGTGCAATAATCTTTTCTTCACCCTCTGACAACTCTCTCTCTACCCGAAACGTGCTTTCTTTCCGATGACGACCGCCCGCAGGGCTTCACCACCTCTGCGGGCTTTTTTCAACCCGAAACAAAAACAGAACCGATCTTATTGGAGTCCATCACCATGAAAACCATGCTGATTCAACTGTGTAATGAAGAGGCGGGATTTATTGTCTCGTCTGAGTTAGTGCTTGTCTCAACCATCGCCGTGTTGTCGATGATCGTCGGGCTGAGCGAAGTGGCCCACGGCGTGAACCAGGAACTGGAAGACGTGGGCAGTGCCTTCGGGCGGATTAACCAGAGCTTTTATGTAGCCGGTGCACATGGTCATAAAGGCTGCACCGACGGCAGCAACTTTAACGACCAGGCCGACTTCTGTGATGGCGAGAACGATATCGTCTGCGATCGTTCCCCCGTTCAGGAAGGCCGCGGCCACTACAGATAAGCCACTCACAAAATAAAACCCGCCGGCGGATGCTGCTCCATGGCACGCGGGTTCAAAAATAAAACAGCGTTTTCCGAAGTGGAAGCAGGCTTGCATCGAGGCGGAGGTCTCCACCTCAGGCACCCTCATCATGTAAATGGTGAGGGTGCTTTTTTTATGGAGATCAACTCGGGAAGAAGTCTGCCAGATTCACGACTTTTTCCGTACGGGAAGAGTAGTCGATGGCGTTGAGCACTCTTTGCGTATTAATTCCGAGGTCAGCCCATTGCTGTTCTAATCGGCTTGAGCGGATAATATCGCAAAAGTGATTGATCATGCAGGTTTCCTGTAATGGCGCTTCCGTTTCGTACTCGGTGGAATTGCCATGACCATCGTTGACATAAAACTTAGGACTGCCGGTATCCCAGGGGCGTGTAAAATCATCACAATATAAAGATGCTTTCGTGCCTGCGATTTCAAACCACTTCCGCATGCTAACGTCAAAACCGCAGTCGAATGATGCGATGCGATCTTTGCTGAACCACATGATTCCCGAAAAATTGTAATCAACATCATTGTAAGGACGAGCGGTTCCGAAGACTTTTTGAGGGAGTTCATTAAACGCCCAGAGTGCCGCACCGATACAATACCAGCCAAGATCTCCCAGGGAACCGCCGCCCAGGTCGCGTTGAAGCCGTAAATCATTTTCGGGGACTTTATCCCAGCTGAAGGTAAATGATGAAGTGAAGCGTCGATGTTCTCCGAGCGCATCGCTGCGAATCATTTTGAGGATCTGGTGGGCACGAGGATGGTGATACCACATGACTCCATCCATCAGTTGAACCTGGTTCTCCAGACAGACCCGGCGCATCTCTCTGGTCTGGTTAACATTTAAAGCCAGCGGTTTTTCACAGAGGACATGTTTGCCGGCTCTGGCTGCACGAACAGTCCATTCACCATGCATCGACGGAGGGAGTGGAATATAAACCGCATCAATTTCGGGATCATGCAGAAGTGCTTCATAGCTGCCGACACTGCGTTTGACATGATGCTTTTGTGCCCAGGCGGCTGCTCTCGCAGAGTCGCGACTGGCAATGCAAGTGAGTTCGGCATTCTCGGCCTGATGAATGGCGATACTGATTTTTTCTGCGATACGAGCAGTGCCCAGGATTCCCCAGCGCACAGTTCGGTTTGAGTCTTTCATAAGAATGAGTTCCGGTAATTTATGAAAAAAAAATTGAAATCTTCAAACCAAATAGTTATTATTAAAAACAGAGCAGCACATCTTTAATCATTCAATTCTTTGGTTGCTCACTAATTCCGCTCAATATCACAGACTTTCCAAGATCTGTAAAGTGATCGTCGTTCAGTTGACGTTTGAGATTTTTCATCGCGCACGAATAAAAATAGTTTTGATTGCGCTCAACATGAATGGACACGTTTCTAGTGTGCATTCATTGAACATATGCAAGCCAAATTGATGCGGGCATTGAACAGTGTTCTCAAAATTTCGAAGTGGAATCTGGTAGACAGGAGTGGAAAATGACCAAACGAATACAGTTACTTTCGATCATGGGAATCGTTTTGATTGTCGGCTGGACTTTGGTGGAACCGGCCGGCGGCGCACCCAAAAACAGCATGATCACGACCTTAAAGTTACTGCCCGATGCACCCCAGATCAATTTATTTGAAGGCATCGAAAAACAGAAACTCGCGGCGAGAGTTGCCCCGATCAGCGCATATAACTCATCTGTGTTTATTACCAATTTAACAGCGCAGCCGCTGACCGTGAAAATTCCGCCGGCAGTTTCGTCTGTTCATGTCCTGGCACAAGTCGGTCCTGACAATGGTTTACTGCAGGGACTTCAGGACAAAATACAGCAGCAGACAGGCAAGAGTCAGGCAGTCGGAGGTAATCTGACACCTGTGGGGAACAATCAAAATTTGGACTTTAAAGGTCTGTTCACAATCCCGGCGGAAAAAACGGTTCGCTTACGTTTGCAATCGGTTTGTCTGGAACACGGGAAACCGTGTCCTTCAAGTATCAAAACTTATGAACTGCGGCCCATTGAAACACAGGTTCAAGACAAAGCATTGGTGTTGTTACTTACGAAGTTTGATCCCCGCTATGATGACTGGGAAATGATGCAGGCGATTGCCTGGCATTTGTCGAGCCATATGGATTGGCGGGAGCTTGCCAATGAAAAGAAACATCACATCATTGCCGATGGCGTTCCACTTTTCTCAACAGCTCAATTGCTGGCTGCGAAAAAAATTGTTGAATTGGCGCAGATTGACGTGAATCGAAAAACACCAGCAGAGACGCGTCAGGAATTCTCAAACTCAAAAACCGACGTTGATTCCGTTTCCACTTTCGGCAGAACAAGAGGCAACCGGCGCTAAACAGGAAAAGGGTCTTTCTTTTAAAGAAAGACCCTTCGATTTGTTATCAGAGAATCAGGCTGCTGCGTTTTTTCGTGATGTATTATCAGTCAACGCAGCAGCTGTCGTAGATGACCTTAGCGTGAAAGTGGTCTAAACTTAAGCCGGTGAGGCGAGTCGGCGTCTTTGCCAAGTTCCTCATGGCGTTTGGCTTCATACATTTTGTAATTCCCTTCAAACCAGCGTACTTTGCTGTCACCTTCGAAGGCGATGATATGCGTTGCCAGACGGTCCAGAAACCAGCGGTCGTGGCTGACGACCAGTGCGCAACCGCTGTAATGTTCCAGGCCTTCTTCCAGAGACCGCAGCGTATCGACGTCGAGGTCGTTGGTTGGTTCGTCCAGTAATAACAGGTTACCACCCGATCGCAGCAGTTTTGCCATATGGACCCGGTTTCGCTCACCACCGGAAAGTTCTCCCACCAGCTTTTGCTGATCAGGCCCTTTGAAATTAAATCGACCGACATAGGTGCGGGAATGAATGCTCGATTTGCCGACTACCAGATGTTCGTGACCTTGCGAAATTTCCTCATAGACGGTTTTTTTCGGATTCAGCGAGTCGCGACTTTGATCCACATAAGATAACTGGACGGTTTCACCCAGTTCCAGAGTCCCACTGTCCGGTTTTTCCTGCCCCATGATCATTTTGAACAGAGTCGTTTTACCAGCACCATTCGGGCCGATCACACCCACAATTCCGCCACGGGGTAATTCGAACGTAAAGTTCTCAAATAAGAGTTTGTCGCCGAATGCTTTCGTTACATTTTCCGCGATGAGTACCCGGCTTCCGAGTGGTCTGGAGATTGGGATCTGGATATCGGAAGCATCGTCCTGTTTTTCGTAATCTTCTGCGGCTAATTCTTCGTAGCGCTGGATACGGGCCTTGTTTTTAGAAGCCTGTGCTTTAGGCGACATGCGAACCCATTCCAGTTCCCGCTTGAGAAATTTTTGCCGTTTGGATTCCTGTTTTTCTTCTACTGCCAGGCGGGACTGTTTCTGTTCAAGCCAGGATGAATAATTGCCTTCAAAAGGAATGCCGCGGCCCCGTTCCAGTTCCAGAATCCAGCCGGCAACATTATCGAGAAAGTAGCGATCGTGCGTGATGGCGACAACCGTTCCAGCGAAACTGTGCAGGTAACGTTCCAGCCACCCCACCGATTCCGCATCGAGATGGTTGGTCGGTTCATCCAGGAGCAACAGGTCGGGGTTTTGCAGTAAGATTTTGCAAAGTGCGACGCGACGTTGTTCACCACCGGAAAGAGTTCCAATCACGGAATCCCCGGGGGGAACGCGCATGGCGTCCATGGCAATTTCCAGTGTCCGGTCGAGTTCCCAGAGATTGGCGACATCGATCTGGTCTTGAAGTTTTGCCTGCTCTTCGATCAGCTTTTCCATTTCTTCGGGAGAAGGATCTTCTGCAAACAACATATTCACTTGATTATAGCGGTCCAGAATCGCCTGCGATTCTTTGACTGCTTCTGCAATACATTCATCAACCGTCTGTTTCGGGTCTAAGTCCGGTTCCTGTTTAAAGTGACCAATTTTGATTCCCTTGGCAGGACGGACATCCCCTGTAAAAGTCGTGTCTTCTCCCGATATGATTTTCAGAAGTGTACTTTTTCCCGCACCGTTGGCTCCCAATACCCCGATTTTTGCTCCCGGAAAAAATGAAAGCCAGATGTCTTTCAGAATTTCTTTCTGCTCATAGGTTTTGGTGACGCCTTCCAGTTGCATAATGTATTGTT
>NZ_CALFPF010000390.1 GCF_937919775.1 uncultured Gimesia sp. | reverse complement strand
TTTATTATTCAATACGCATTAGATTTATTTTAAGTAATTGAAACAGGCTAAAGGTCAAGAAATTAATACTGAACCTTCTCAACAATCGGAATCTATTGAAGGTGCGTCCAGCTTAAAACGTGCCTGTCTGTGTGCTCAAGTCTGTGATGAGTTCAAGGGTAAAGACATTGTCGTCCTTGATGTCGCTAAAATCACGCCTTTGTTTGACTATTTTATTATCGCGACCTCATCCAATATGCGTCAAAGTCATGCGATTGCCGATGAGGTTCGCATTTTAATGAAACGCGACAGTACGCATCGACGCAATATCGAAGGCAAAGACAGCGAATGGATTCTCGGTGACTATGGAGACATCGTGCTGCATATTTTCACAGAAGATGCACGCGAGCTCTACGACCTGGAACGCCTCTGGGCCGATGCCAAAAAAGTGGACTGGCAGCCTTCTAAAGCGGATCCTGAGTAGCAGGAATCACCGTTTCAATGATTCTCAGCCACCAGCGTGTATTCCGGGCATCAATCAAATCGCCATACTGTCTTCCTTGAAGATAGACACCAGAGTACCCCTCTTGGAAATGTGACATGAATATTCTCGATGAACTCAGAAGCCGATTTGAACCCGTTTTAGCAGAATGGACCAACGATCCGTCTTCCGTCATTGAAATGCTGAAAGCCTCTCAGGATGCCAAATTTGGTGATTACCAGGCAAATTTTGCCATGCCATTGGCGGCTCGTTTAGACGGAATCAAGCCCCGAGACCTTGCAGTCCAGATTGCGGAAAAAGTAGATCTGTCTGACTTCTGCGAACCCCTGGAAGTGGCCGGCCCCGGGTTTATCAATATCAAACTGAAACAGGACTGGCTGGAAGGCCTGACAAAACAACTTGTTCCGGATGAACGACTGGGCGTTTCTCCCGCCAAAACGCCTCAAAAAGTGGTGGTTGATTTTTCAGCCCCTAACGTCGCCAAGCCGATGCATGTGGGACACTTAAGGAGTTCGGTGATCGGGGACGCCAACTATCGCGTGCTGCAGTTTCTGGGGCATGACGTTGTCGGCGACAACCACATCGGTGACTGGGGAACCCAGTTCGGCATGATCATTTTCGGGTATAAGCATTTCCTCAACGAAGCTGCGTTCCAGATAAATCCCGTGAACGAGCTGGCACGCCTGTATCGGCTGGTGAATCAATTATCGGATTATCATGCCACGCAGAATGCGGTTCCGCTGCGACAGACCGAGACCGAAAATCTCGAATCAAAACTGCAGACACTGGAAACAACCGCCAACCTGACAGACAAAAAAATCCAGAAGCAGCTGAAGAAATTAAAATCTGACATCGGCGAACGAAAAGCCGAATTGACTTCAATGCAGGAAAAGCTGACTGAATTCGAGCAGGACGAAGATTTAAAAAGCAAAGCAATCGCCTTTCCGGACATCGCACGGCAGGCACGTGAAGAGACCGCCCGGCTCCATGCAGGCGATGCGGACAATCTCGCGCTCTGGAAACAGTTCCTGCCGGAATGCCTGGATGCGATCCAGACCGTTTATGATCGACTCGACATTCACTTCGACATGACTTTGGGGGAAAGCTTTTATCAGCCGATGCTGGCTGATGTGGTGGCTGACCTGAAGCAGAAGGGACTGGCCCAGGAAAGCCAGGGCGCGATTTGCGTGTTCATGGAAGGCTTTGAAGCCCCCTTTATCGTGCAGAAACAGGATGGCGCCTTCACCTACGCCACAACGGATCTCGCCACGATCAAATATCGTGCTGAGGAACTGAAAGCAGACCGCGTACTCTATGTCGTCGATTCCCGGCAAAGCGAACACTTTCAACTGCTGTTTGCCACTGTCAAGCAGTGGGGCTTTACGGAGCTGGCATTACAGCATGTGAGCTTTGGAACCATTCTGGGTAAAAACAAACGCCCTTACAAGACCCGGTCCGGCGATACGGTGGGACTGGAAAGCCTGCTGGATGAATCGATCCAGAGGGCTCACGCCATCGTCGCAGAAAATGACGATGCCAAACCTGATGGCCCGGAACTGAGTGAAGCAGAACGCCAGCAGATCGCAGAAGTCGTCGGTCTGGGGGGAATCAAATACGCCGACCTGAAACATAACCGGGACAGCGACTATGTCTTCGACTGGGACAAAATGCTCGCGAACCGCGGCGATACGGCGACTTACATGCAGTATGCCTACGCTCGCGTCTGTGGCATCTTCCGTAAAGGGAATATTGACCGGAGTGCCCTGCGGAACGAACAGGCTGTGCTCTGCCTGACAGAAGAAAGTGAACGCGCCCTGGCGCTGCAGATCAATCGGTATTCGGAAATTCTGGAAAGCGTGGCCATTGAGGCCCGGCCCAATTACCTGACTAACTACCTGTTTGAGCTCTCGAATCTATTCAGTACCTTCTACAACAACTGCCATGTACTGAAAGCGGAAGAGGAACAGGTGAAGACGAGCCGCCTGCTGCTCTGCGATTTAACCGCCCGTGTGATCAATCACGGCTTGTCTCTGCTGGGAATCCGCACCTGCGAGCGAATGTAGGTTTTAACATCCCGTCAGCCAACTTCAAAACACATACGACGTAAAAAAAACGCACTCCAGATCGGAGTGCGTTTTTTCATTAATATTACCCGGCAAGGGCTCGAACCTTGACTAACAGAATCAAAATCTGTTGTGCTGCCATTACACTACCGGGTAATGTGTTTGCTATTTTCAGACACAGCAGCTCAACTCGGGTTCACCGCTCAAAGAGTGATGAACCCGGCGTCTGGAGTTTATTGAATCCCTAAAGATCTGGCAAGAGTTCTCTCAGGGAAATTCCGTAACTTTCAGATTCACTAGTCGTTACGCAGTTTGAGGCCCATTTCGCCCAGTTTTTCGCGGATTTCATTAAGTGAGGTCACACCGAAATTACGGCTGGCCAGCAACTCATCCGGACTGCGACGCAGTAGTTCGCCCATCGTTCCGATTCCAAGTCGCGACATACATTTTCGCGATCGCACGGAAAGTCCGAGATCGGAAATTGGTTTTTCCGTAACCGGGTTGTCTGCCAACTCCGGCGGCAAGGCTGCGTAGCCACCTTCCTGCCCCAGAGATTCGTGCAGGTTCTGTCCGATGTGCAAACCGAACGAAGTCAGCATCTCACGAATTTCGTCGAGTGAGGTCTGTCCGAAGTTCTTACCGGCCAGCAGATCGTTTTCGCTGACACGTGTCAGATCGCCCAGCGTATGAATATCCATCGCGTGCAGACAGTTGCGGCTGCGAACGGAAAGCTCGAAGTCGGTGACCGGTCGATCCAGCAACTGCTTCATGCGTGCTTCGTTGCGAGCGGTCTCTTCATCGTAATACATGTTGTCAGCAGCTTCGATGTCCTTCAGGTACATCGCAGCCATTTCATTCAACGGATCTGCTTCCAGAATACGACGGAAACAGAACGCAGCGGCTGGATAGTTTTCCATATCCTCATAGAGCAGTCCCAGATTCAGGATCGCTCCCAGATAAAAGGGAGGACTGGAAAGAGACTGTTCGTAGAGGCGGATCGCATCTTCGTCGTTTCCCCGTGAAGCATTTTCTCCTGCCAGACGGAAAATCGCACGTGAGTGCCGCGGATCCATATCGACGGCGCGTTCAAAGTATTCAATCGCCCCGTATAAATCGCCCCGGTCAGAGCGAATACATCCCATCTGAAAGGAATACTCAGCACGGCCGGCGGCGTCCTTGGCGATAGAAGACAGAATGGCTTCTGCCTGATCCAGTTTGCGCATCAGACGGAGAGTTTCTGCTCTGCGGAGGGAACACTCAATGGAATCATAACCCAGCTTCGCTGCTGCTTCCAACTGGGCATCTGCTTCCTCATATCGTTTCACTGCCATTAAAGACACAGCATGAAAAAAGCTGGCCGTGGCATTATCCTGAACTTTTTCCAGTTGCGAAACAGCATCTTTATGCTGGCCCAGCAAATGCAAGGCAATACCTGCTCTCGCATGAAGTCCCAGTGAAGCCTGACCCTCAGATATGTTCTTGACGAGAGCCTGTACTTCGCTGCGTAGCTCAGCAACCTGATCAGAGCAAACGATTTCTGACAACCGTTCTACATCAGAATAGCCCACGCTGTCAGAACTTTGTAACACACTTTTCACGTCAATTAATTCTTCTACACTCACACTATTTTCCTTTATTGCAGCTAGCGCGCAGATGGAAGCAGGCAATAGATTCTATTCACACAAACTATTGCAAAATTTCATAGACCCAAATCTTACAATCTGTTTAGACAAACGGCAACCATCAAGGCTTGTTTAACCTGTTTTCCGGCTGTGGATATGTACCTCAGGCTTAAACAAGGCCCAGACCAGTGATCTAACGAACACACACCATCAACATTACTGGACCAGCGCCTGATAACCGCCATCACCGGGAGCTCCAGGCAAGTGTCGATTTTCCCGGACTATTTTTCGGTCTGGATAATATACCAGAACACTTTGCAGCAACGCTTCATTTTCTCTGGAGTCGAAGGAGCAGGTTGAATAAACGAGTCTGCCCGTCGGTTTCAAATGATTCAAGGCGCGTTGCAGCAGATCTCGCTGAATGACATTCAGTTCCCGGAGGGAAGCATCATCGATTCTCCAGCGTGCCTCAGGACGCTTCCCGAGCACCCCGGTATTCGAACAGGGCGCATCCACTAAAATGGCATCAAAGGGGGCTCCTGGCAGGACTTTTTCGTGTGAGTCGATCAATTGAGGCTGAATCATATTCAGTCCCAGTCGCGACGCGTTTTCTTCGATCCTGTCGAGCCGCTCATCACTGACATCAGTGGCGATGAGCGTGCCCGTATTCTGCATCAGTTCGGCCAGATGCGTGGTCTTGGTTCCGGGAGCAGCACAGAGATCCAATACGGTTTCACCTGGTTGAGGATTGAGCAGGTTTCCTGCCGCAATCGCGGATTCATCCTGAATAGTAAACATTCCGGAATTAAATCCCGTCAGCGTTTCCAGAGAAACCGCTTCTTCCAGCCTGATGGACTGGGGCTCTGATCCCGGGCTGGCCTGAATACCTGCTTCCGCCAGTTCCTTCAGCAGATCTTCCCGGCTCGTTTTCAATTCGTTCACACGCAAGTAAAGTTTATTGCGTTGATTAAACCACTGCGCGATCTGCAGCGTCTGCTGTAACCCATATTGCGAGAGCCAGTCGGAAATCAATGAGAGCGGAAAACTGAACGCTTTCGAAAGATAACCAGCCGGGTTTGTTTCCGGATCATCAAACAGATCTGATGCAAAACAGCGGTAACGCTCGAAATTCAGGGGAATTGCATTGGCCTTTGGTGCCGTCGCGATGTCATCGGTGATGAGCCTGCCGACGGAGCGCAATATGGCATTCACCATTTTTTTCCAGCGAACCCTGTTGAGTTTTGCCGCGAGTTCGACGGTCTCTGAGACAGCGGCATGGTCGGGAATCTGATCGAGGATGACCAGTTGATACACGCCGATCTGCAGAAGCGTCCATAAAGGAGCCTCCACTTTTTCCCGTGGGCGGGTCAACTGGCTTTCAATCAATGTATCCAGAGTCAGCTGCCGTCGAATCACGCCGATGCTGATTTCCATTGCGAGGCGGCGATCCAGAGAAGAAAGATCGATGCGACGTTCCCAACTCTGGAGAGAATCGCTGATAAACTGATCATGACAGCG
>NZ_CALFPF010000389.1 GCF_937919775.1 uncultured Gimesia sp. | reverse complement strand
AGAATACAGGTGGAGTCCGTCTCAAGATTCCGGGTATATGGTTCTTGTTGTACAACATGCTTCGGGTACCGGAAAAAAACTGGAAGTTGTTATTTCAGATGACCAAAATATTGTTGTAGAAAACGGGAGTTATTCAATAGAAGTTGGAGATATTAATAAGCTGTTGATTACTCCCAAACTAGTGCAATCGATCATTCGTGATGCTCTCGTACTGGGATGGAGACCAAGAGAATCTGGCCCGCCGGTCGAGCTATCCCTAATTGAAGGTGGCTTTCAGGTTCGACGTGGTTTAGATACTTTCCAACAGTGATCGATAAAACGCTCCTCTGCTATTGAGGTACTTTGTTTGTTGACGTGCGGAGTGGATTCCTGTTCCATTTTATGCGTGATAATCATCCCACCTCGCCAGGCGGGCGGACACATAGGTCCGCACCCTACTTTTAAGACCTCAGGTCGGTTTTAGACGATTCAATTTTTCTACCACGTAATTCACGAAAAGACACGAAAGACAGATTCGGCGATGATTCCACTTTCGTGCTTTTTCGTGTTTTTCGTGGTAGTGAAATTCGAATTCAGATCCAGGTTCCTGTTCTCTGTCGACGTAAACGGCGGCTGGCGCCGTTCCGCTCAGAATCTTGTAGGAATCGTCTGAAATTCTGTGGTTGCTGGCTACTTCTTTTCAAAACGAAAAATGCCTTCGCCCCCTTTGACGGTCTGGACGGTGTAATAGAGTTCGCCCTCTGCGTCGGTGCCGAAGGACATGACGGGGATACCGCCTGCGCTGATTAGCATATTTCGTTTCACTTCGCCGGACTGTTCGTCGTATTCGAGGGCCCAGATTTTGCCCGAGACGAAGTCGGCGTAGACATACATGCCTGCCAGTTCGGGCAGCCGCTTGCCGCGGTAGACGATGCCGCCGGTAATGGATCGGCCCACGCGATGATCGTATTCCCAGATGGGATCGATGAGTTCTGCTTTCGTCGTCTGCGGACGATTACCGAAATTTTGCGTGCCTTCATGAACGCTCCAGCCGTAGTTGCCCCCTTTTTTGATGATGTTGACCTCTTCCCAGAGGTCCTGGCCGACATCGCCGGCGTACAACGTGCCGGTTTTCGGATCGAAGCTCAGACGCCAGACATTCCGCAAGCCGTAAGCGTAAATTTCCGGTTTGGCTTTGGCCTGACCCACAAACGGGTTGTCCGCAGGAACCGCGTAGTTCTTGCCATTCGATGTTTTGTCGATGTCAATTCGTAATATGGAACCGAGCAGGTTTTCGAGGTTCTGTCCGTTGCCCAGCGGGTCGTTGCCGGAACCGCCGTCACCCAGGCCGATATAGAGAAAACCATCGGGACCGAATTCAATTGAGCCGCCGTTATGGTTGCCATAAGGCTGATCGATTTCCATCACGGTTGTTTCACTTTTGGCATCGGCTTTGTTGGGATCATCGGCAGATACCTGAAAGCGGGAGACCTTCGATTTCCGCGGGCTGCCCTCTGCGGAATAGTAGACGAAGAACTGGCCGTTCTGTTTATAGTCTGGATGAAAAGCAAATCCTAACAGGCCTTCTTCGTTGTTCTTTTTCCAGGGAGCGACTTTCGAGGTGATATCGAGAAACAGTTTTGTCTGCTTCGGCGATGTTTTATCGATGACATGAATCATGCCGCGCTGCGTGGCGACAAAAATGCGTCCGCTGCCATCGTTCGCGTGCGTGATGATCATCGGACGCAGCGGGACCACTTTTCCTGTCTCTTCATCGACGGCTTCCCAGCCTTCCCATTTCAATTCCGGGAACGCGGGTACGCCCTGTAATGCCAGCTCTCCATCACTGGGATCTTTGACCGAGTCATCTGCGGGAATTTCTCTGATCTTGATATTCCGGAAGGAGACCAGGTCATTGTGATCCTGCAGGCAGATGTGTCCTTTGGTCGGTTTTCCGAATTTTGGAAATTTGGCAAACTTGCTGGCGGCGACCTGTTTGTTCCAGTCGTCGCTCCCTTTATTGAACCGATAATACAACACGCCGTTCATGATGACTTCGGACTGTTTGGGACCCACTCTGAGAAAGAGGTGGTTCCATTCGCCGGCGGGACGTGTCGCATCGACAACCGCCGGTGTGACTTTTTTACCTTCTGATTCAGCCTGGATCATCCATTTGGGAGTCGCCGGTTTGTAAAGCTGATAGAGCCAGCCTGCTTTCTGCGGGTCGTGGCCGTCGACATTATCCTGAATCTGGACTTCCGGCCCCGTGCGCCAGGGCGTCTGTTCTTCTTCCGTGACATGAAACATCAAGCCGCTGTTACCTGCTTTGGCGATGCGATATTCGAGCGAGATTTCGAAGAATTCGAACTGATCGTCGGTGATAATATCGCCGGCCCCTTTTGCGGAACGGGAGAGGACGCCGTCTTTGATCGTCCAACCATCATTGACGCCTTCCTTCTGGTAGTTCCGCCAGCCGTTGGTGGTTTTGCCGTCGAACAACAGTTTCCAGCCACTTTTCTGTTCCGCCTTCGAAAGTTTGTTTAACGAGTTTTCGGACTTTTCCGCGGCCGTAACCGTCAGAGTCAGACACGCGGACAGCAACAGTGGCAGCAGGGTTTTGGGATTTCGAATCACAGGTGCGCTTCCTTTATGAATCAGCAATCGAGTTAAGTTGGGGGGAATGAGTATCACTTAAAGAGAGAACCATTTAGGGTTCCTACCGTTATCCAACATTTCTTAGCGGGAATCAATTATAAATGCATAAATGTATGCCGACTCTCCAGAATTGTGTGGCATCCGAATGACGTTTTTGTATACTTGCGTCCCGACTGCACACTCAAACATCAATCAATATTCATGAGAGACCGGGAAGGTCGATGGAGTCTGTCCTTTTTCCAGTTCTCTCAAACCAACTCGCAGACAATCAATGGAGTCACAGTTTAAGGGAAGTTGCCCCTTGATCTCGTCTGGCACGAGATCAGATTTCTTGAATTTTTACATGGAGAGGGCCTGAGCATGTCAACCTATGTCAATACGCCGTTTATCATTACCAATAATCAGAGCGAATACCATGAAAATCAAATCTGGGTCTCGTTCGCAGGCAACTTCACCAACACAGGCACAGATCAGACCATCGGAACAAAAGTGATTACGGATTTCACATCCACATGGCGGTCTTTCGGTCTCGCCAGTTTATTAGCGCCTGTTCCCAATCTGCCTTATTTTGGAAAAGCGAATCAATACACATTCTCATTCAATGGATTTTCGGGGCGCATCTATATCAACTACGGCCCCGCGGCACTGACAGCAGCTCCCCCCACTAATAACCCGGGGACCAGCCCGTATCTTGTTTTCGAACCCACGGTTCTGGGGGAAACCTTACCGGCACCGACACCGACTGCCAGTAATATGGACCTGTCTTACGTAGACGGTGTTTCGGCTCCGGCAGCGACGATGATCTGCAATGCCACCACCGGTGCCGCGCTGCAGGCCACCTCGGTGAACCCGGTTTTATCAACCGTCAACATTCTAGCGAATGTCGCAGCCCAGGTCCCCAGCGGCGCTGCCGTGAAGACGGGGCCACCGAATAATCAACTCGTGCGGATCATGTCCTCGACGGCCATACCTACCGCCTACCATGACTGGATCAGTCTGATGACGACGCTGCAGACCACGACGGCCACGAAGCCGCTGAAAGTCTGCAGTTATACCAGTCCGACAACGGGCATCCCAGCCAGCTATGCCTTGAGTGGCGCGCTGTTTGGCTATAGTGGCGGGCAGACTTATAGCCCCCAGGCGACTGGTTTTGAAACGGCACAGAGTTACAACACCACAGCCACATTTACGACGAATCTGAATCCGAAGAATGATCCTGTTCTATCCGGCCAGGGAATCACGAATGGGACCGCCGGCGTTGTGATCAGTGGTTCCGGCAGTGTGACAGGCGCTTTCAGTATCTTTATCACACAGGCTAATTTAAACGCGGGAACAGGCATCTACGGCAACAACCCTCCTTATGTCGTCATGTATACGGCCAATGGAAAAGAAACCGCTTATTCCACCACGGGTATTCAGAATGATCTGGGGGGGAGAGTCGTCGGCGATTTGATGGCAGGCATTGTGTTCGGCTGGTCTGCCAGTACCGTGAATATTGCGGATCATGCTGCTGCGACAAATACCAATTTATACGGAACAACATTCAGTTCAACGACGGTCGGCGGCATCATGACCGGCGAACTGTTTTTTCTGCTCTCCCTCGCGGGGGCCCAGGGAAGGCTGACCGACTGGATCGGGTCTGAGCTGGATTCCAACGCGGATGACTATGATCCATACCTGTATGCGATTGCGAAGAACAGCGATGCTTACGGGAGTGGTTTTACCGATCGCCTGCAAGGTTATTCGAACCCGGATACCTACTGGTACACGGCGAATCCGCCTGCGATCCCGGGGGGAAGCGGCAATTATGAAACGGTGGGTTTTGTCAATTTGATCTTAGGGGATGGGGTCACAGCGGCAATGGATTTCCTGCTGACCAACAACAGTACTCAGAAATTGACGCTCATCAGCAGTAGTCTCATCGGTGCCAGCAGCGCTTCCACACTTGATCTTCCGAAAATAATTCCTGGCAACTCGACTGCGGGGGGTTATGGAACTGAGGTCTCGAAAACTCCTTATCAGGCACTGTGGTCGTATTCACCGGATAACGGTAAAACACTGCTCAGCTTCGAGTGCAACCTTTCCGGCCCGACTGGCATTA
>NZ_CALFPF010000388.1 GCF_937919775.1 uncultured Gimesia sp. | reverse complement strand
CATTTTTTTTATGACCGTTGATCACGAATGAGAGGCGGAAAAACTCCTGCCGCCCTTCCGCATTTCGCCTGGTTTCACGCAAAACAGTGCTTTATCTTCACTGTTGAAGCGACATAAACCATCATAAATGCCCTTAGAAACTGTCGCAAATGGTCATCATTGCGACATAAACGCGCTTCGCTTTTCACCCGTTACGTCACTCACAGTCAGGGAACACGAAACACCTATTCCGCTTAGACAGCAGCATTCCCGCACTCATGCTCCCTGTTTATTAGGGTCAAGCACGTATGCAGATCCGCGTCGTTTCAAAGTGCTTTCCAATTTTCACCACTGTCGAATTCCACACGGAACTGGTATAATAAACAGAATGAATGACTGCAGATTTCAACTCTGATAACATTTCGGATGTGATCAGAACGAATGTTGTTAGAAATAATTTTGAAAGGGAGACACCATGACCAACCGCAACCGCCTGGAAGAGCTGATCGGCGCTTTGGAACAGCAGCGCGATGAAATTGCCTTGAAAATTCATCTCGGCAAAAAAGAAGCGCGGGATGAATGGGAGCAGGTCACAGACAAACTCGATCAATTAAAGGACGACTACAAACCGACCAAAGACGCTGTGAAAGAATCTGCCGGCAGCGTTGTAGATGCGATGTTAAACGTCGGCAAAGAAATCCAGGAAAGTTTTCACCGCATTCGCAAGTCACTCTGATGGAATTCTGATGCGACTGTGAACAGTATCGCTATCAAAGCGCTGATCAATCATTGTTCAGCGCTTTGAGCCAGATCGAATTCAAGCGCAGCCCCTGAATCCCGGCCGCATGCGTTGCCTGCACGGTCAGCGTCTGCGTTCCTTTGTTCAACTCCAGAATGCCGGCGGTTGTTTTGAAAAACACGTTCTGAGTCGTGCTCATGGGTAGTTCACAAAGAAGCTGTTTTTCGCCGACCGAGATCTGCAACTGCCCCGGTTCAGATGATTCCGATCGATAACCATAACTCAATTCAACCGCATAACGGCCCGCTTTCAAGACATTGAGCTGCCAGGTCGCTGTCCCTTTATTCGACTGCCAGCCGTCGATTGTATCCCAGTCGTATCCGTCAAATGAATATTCCAGCCCTTCCCCTTTGAGAATCGCCCAGCTTGGCTGCAGTTCGACCTCTGGTTCCTGCGCATCGCCCACCGGGATCGCTGTCGGCTGATAAACCTGCCCCGCCGTCACCTCGTTAAACCAGCTCAGAAATTCGCTCCGTAACTTCTCTGTTTCTTCCGGATACTGCCGCGATAAGTCTTTCGTCTCGCCCGGGTCCGCCTGCAGATCATACAATTGTCCCGCCGGTTCCGCACGTTGTCCTTTTCCCGCGGGATCATGTCCGACCAGTTTGAAACGTTCGCCGTGAATCGACCAGCGATGGTAAGGGTTCGGCGTATAGCGGTCCCACGTATGATACAGATACTCGTGTGGCGATTTGCCCGCTCCCTGTTCCATCAATGACAGAATCGACGTGCCGTCCAGCTTGAGTCCTTCGGGAACTTTCACCCCCGCCAGCGCGCAGAACGTGGGAAACAGATCGGTTTGCGCGACCATGGCATCGGTCGTTTTACCCGCCGGAAAATGTCCCGGCCAGCGCACCACAAACGGCACCCGCGTGCCCCCTTCATAGGCACTTGCTTTACTCCCCTTTAAACCGGCTTTGAATCCGCGACTCACGCCGCCGTTGTCGCTGGTAAAAATCACCACCGTTTCCTGATCCAGTCCCAGTTTCTTGACGGACTGCAGCAAGCGGTTCAGATTCAAATCAATCCGTTCGACCATCGCATAAATCCGCGCTTCGCGTAACGGCAATCCTTTCGCGAGATATTTTTCAATCAGTTTATCCCCCTCAGGCTGACCGAAATGCGACGTATCCAGCAGGAACGGCGAATGCGGTGCATTGTAAGCGAGGTAACAGAAGAACGGCTTTTCTTTGTAACGCGTGATGAAATCAATGGCGGCATCGGTAAACAGATCGGTCACATACCCGCGGGTCTCGACCGGCGCACCATTCACCACGACCTGATCCGGATTTGTATAGCGTTCAATGTGTCCGTAATAATGACCGAAGAAATGATCAAAGCCCCGCCGATGCGGCTGATACTGCGCATAACGTCCCAGATGCCATTTTCCGAACAGCCCTGTCTGATAACCGGCGGACTTTAGCACCTGTGCGATCGTTGTCTCATGCTGCCCCAGTGTATCGCCGCCAAACCGCGTGTTATACAGGCCCGTCCGCAGATAATGCCGCCCCGTCATCAACCCGGCCCGCGTCGGTGCACAAACCATATTCGCATAGAACCGGGTGAACGTCACGCCCTCGGCCGCCATCCGGTCTATCGTCGGCGTTTCTATCAGAGGATTGCCCGAAATACCCGTATCCCAATATCCTTGATCGTCGGTCATCACCAGAATAATATTCGGCTGCCGCGATTTTTCTTTCGCATGAAGCGACTGCCGGTCAGCGCAGATCAGAGTGCAGATGAAAAACACAACCCAAGTCAGAATCGTTCGACGCGCATTCATGAATCTGCTTGACCTCAACTTTTGAATGAAAGAAAAGCGGATGCGTGAGCTCAAGCCTGCTTTAAACAGTTCTCAAGATACGCACGCGAGCGATTAATCTCGGCGGTCACTTCGTCGGCGGTGGGCAGAATCGGAATACCGCGCGGCACCGGATGCATGAAGATTTCCGTGCGGCCCTGATAGTTGATTTTCTTGAGCGCCGCTAAGATCGGTACAAAATTCAAATCGCCACGACCGGGCATTTGCATGAGTTCCTGTTCCTTGGGCAGCTTCTTGATACTGCCCATGCCATGCTGCCAGGCCTGAAAATGCACCAATCGCTCATCCAGATCGGTAATCAGTTTCGCGATCTGCGCCGGGTCCTGTTCCAGATGATAGGGTGCCAGCGCGATTCCGAAATTCTTCGCAGGCAGCGCTTCCATCAGCCAGAGTTGCGTATCCGGATCATTGATCAAACCGCCGCCATGATTTTCCAGACCGATGATCACACCCTTCTCGGCAGCCGCATCGACATGAGGTTTGAGTTTCTCAGCGAAGGTTTTGATACCCGCCTTCAGTTCTGCCCCCTTCAAACCTTTGGGACCGCCGCTGTTGCAGATGACCATGTCCCCGCCCAATTGCTGGACCAGATCCATCTCCCCCCGCATGTTAAACAGGCCGTATTTGAAACAGGTGAAGCTGCCGAGTTTGACATTGTACTTGTCAAACAACTGCTTTGTTTTTTCGATACCCAGTTCTGCAATCTGCTCGCGCTGATTGCCGTGCCGCTCTGCCCAGATCTCCAGATACTGCGCTCCGGTTTTGGGAACTTCCTGCAGAATCGTTTCCAGCGGCAGTTTGCCGTACAGGCAGGAGGCCACGATGTAATTCAACTGAAACGGTTTCGGAGTATTTTCCGTACCGGCTGCCAATACATTGCCGAGCAGCCCTGCAGAGCACGCGCTCCCTAAAAGCTGTTTGTTAAAATCACGACGACTGAGCTGATCGAACATGCGTTTGCTGCTTTCTGTTCCTGGATAGAATTGAAATCTGCTTAAGAAACGACCTTTTCCCCATCCTTCAGGAAAGGAACAACCAGATGTTTGGGCTGTTGTGTCTCAGGGTCGATTAAAGGCGCGGGCGAATATTGCGTTACATATGCCCGCCGCATTTTGTCCGTCGTGTTCGCGCCGCTGCGATGAAACGTCAGCGAGCTGAAAACGGCCAGACTGCCGGCAGGCACGATGGCGGTGACACCCGGTTCCTTGCCAAAATAACCGGTTTTATCGCCGGTCTCCGGGTCCTGAATGTGTTCGACCAGCGAACGAATGCCAACTGTGGAATAAGGCAGTACGTCAACGGTCCCGTTTTCGACGGTCATATCATCGACGGCTGCCCAGCAGGTCACATATGGGCGATGCCGAAAACCGAGATAACCCGAGTCCTGATGCCAGGAAAACTTGATCCCCTTCTCTGCCGCCTTGACCACATACTGATCATAAAACAGAAAAGCGGTTTCGCCGATCGTCGCTTTACAGATTTCCGCCATCAGATCGCCGAATACATACTCTTCCAGGCGCGGTGCCTGATCGTATTTCTTCGCGATGTGATAACGCTTGCCGCGGTGGCTGATGTGAATATGATCCGTTCCCAGACGATCCATCTCCTGATGCATGAGATCAATCAAATGATCGCAGGCATCCCGGATGATCTGCAGGTGTTCATCCGAAATCACCTTTTCCAGAATGAAATAGCCTTCTTCCTCAAACTGTTTTTTATGAGCTTCTGTTATGATGCCCGTTGAGACTGTCATCGTTCCTCCTTTTACCGAGATCGGTATGAACCGCGGCCAGGTAGCGTTTCTTAATTCGAACTGTCCTTAACTATGACGTATAACCGGGGCTAACGCCCTGCGGCTAATTTGACTTTTCTGCTATCGAAGTCCTGAAAACAAGGGTAACAGCACACCGTCGGCTACGGTGTATTATTACATAGCTAACATCGTACACCTCAAAATCAGGATCAGAACTATTATATAAATGCTACCGAACGCCGTGCGGCTGATCCGGTTTTGGGTAACTTCCCAACCGGAATACTCTATTAGCCGCAGGGCGTTAGCCCCGGTTCCTCCCCATTTGCAAAGACGAATTCGATTTAAGAAATATTACCTGGTGGAGTGTCATTTTAAAATTTTGTGATGGTTGACAAAGCACCTAACTGTCTTTGATCTCATAACCGGCCCGCTGTTCGCGTTTCAGCCAGGTGTTGGCTTCGGCGTCGTCCACAAACAGTTCCTGCTGCGGGTCCCAGGTCAGTTTTCGACCCAGGCGTTGCGAGATGTTTCCGATATGACAGACGCTGACTGAGCGATGCTGGTTCTGCACGCTGGAGATCGGCGTTTCCCGCGATTGAATACAGTCGAAGAAATTCCCCATGTGATTCACAATCGCATCGAGTTTGCCCATGCGCGGAGGCCGCGAGAGATTGTCATGGCCGTAAACCTTGAATGATTCACGCGACAAGGGGTTTTTCGCGAGATCTTCAACCGGTTTCCCGGCGATGGTCCCCCGGTTCACAAACAGCCGCCCTTCGTCCCCTTCGAACATCAGACCGGTCCGCCCGGTGTCGTTCACTTCCAGAATCACGCCGTTGGCATAACGGGCCTTCAAGTGATAATCGAGGGCCACATTGTAACCGTTTTCAAGATGCGGGAACGTCGCCGTCCCTTCGATATCGACGGGACCGGAATCCTGCATGCCGGCGGCCCATTGTGCGATGTCGATATGATGTGCGCCCCAGTCAGTCATCTGACCGCCCGAATATTCATACCACCAGCGGAACGTGTAATGGCTGCGTTCCTTGATGTAAGGCACTTCGGGAGTCTGTCCCTGCCACAGGTCCCAGTTCAAGACGGAAGGGACCGGCTCGGTTTTAAACGGCCCGCCGGTTTTATTCTTGCTGAGCGTGACCGTGATTTTTTTCAGGTCACCAATCCGTCCATCCTGCACCATTTCGACGGCCTGACGAAAACGGTGGTCACTGCGCTGCCAGGTTCCCACCTGCACGACGGCTTTGGTATCCTTGACGACTTTGTTGAGAATTTTGCCTTCGTCCACAGTCAGTGTTAAAGGTTTCTCACAGTACACGTCTTTGCCGGCACGACAGGCATCCATCAGCATTTTGGTGTGCCAATGATCGGGAGCACCAATCGTCACCACATCAATGTCCGCCTTCTCCAGCATCTCGCGGTAATCTTCGAAAAGCGTCGCTTTTCCGCCGAACTGCTTGCGTGCTTTTTCTGCGATTTCCCGATCCACATCTGCAATGGCTACGATGTCGCCATACTCCTGCGCTTTGTCGGCGATGACCGAACCCTGATACCGCATGCCGATCGAACCGATTTTCAATCGCTCATTCGGATTCCGGGATTTTTCCGCGCCACGTGCGGTATTCACGAAAACTCCTGGTGCAATACACGCCAATGGGAGTCCGGCCATTGCCGTTTTGACAAAGGTCCGGCGAGATAGTTTTTGTGAAGTCATCGCTCTCTCCTGTTTTTTACGCATTGAGTTCAAGACAATTTTTAATACTGATTTCGTGCTTCATCCAGCAGCTTCATCCACGGGCCAATATACTGCCCGTGATCGTGATAGGTACGACCGCTGACCATGTTTCCGTCAATCACGCACGCTGCATTGACAAAAATCCCGCCACAGACTTCCAGATCAAACTGGCACTTCGGCACGGTCGCCATGCGACGTCCTTTGACGCAACCGGCACGGGCTGGAATTTCTACGCCGTGACACACAGAAGCAATGGGTTTATTTTTTTCGAAGAAATGCTGCGTAATCCGGATCAGATCTGCATCCTCGCGAATATATTCGGGAGCGCGACCGCCGCTGAAGAAGATTCCGAGATACTCTTCTTCCTTGATATCTTTAAACGCGATATCCGCCTGAATCGTGTACCCTTCCCACTCTTTAGTGATGGTCCAGCCCGGTTTGACTTCGTGCAGCACCATCTGGTACAGCCTCTTTTCCGGTGCGGCAACGACAGGTTCATAGCCCCCTTCGATCAAGCGATAATAGGGATAAAGCGTGTCTACAGTTTCAGTTGCATCGCCAACGATGATTAACACTTTGTTCATTCAAAACATTCCTTCTACGTAAAATTCAAGCATTGAATTGGATTCCATTCTACAATCGAACCCAGACAGGTCATTACGGAAACTCATAAACATTATCAGGTTTTGCGTATATTATCAGCGTCCACAGTGCGAAACACCGCGATTTTCAGACAATCTCCCCCGTCTGCAGCTTAATGCATTTTGGCGCGAAACGCGCCCGGTGTTTCCCCGATTTTCTCTTTGAAAATCGTGCTGAAGTGTTGCGAGTGACGAAAACCGATGCGTTGTGAAACTTGCGAAAGGGACAGGTCCGTCGACGCCAGCAACTCCTTGGCCCGTTCGAGCTGGGTGCGGATGATCTCCCCTTTCGGGCTGCGTCCGATGGCCGCTTTCATCTGTCGTTCCAAAGCGGTTCGCGACATGGGGACCGCACTCAGGATATCCGTCACTTGAATTCCCTTGCAGGCATTTTCGCGAATGAATCGCAGTGCCAAGGCCAACTCGGGATCATCAACGGCAACCACATCGGAGGACTGGCGGGTGACAATTCCCAGCGGATTGATCAGAAACGGCTCCTGCGGCGCCGGTTCCCCTTTCATTAACCGGCTCAACAAAGTGGCTGCCTCATAACCGATGCGCGTGGAATTAAACGCGACGCTCGAAAGCGGAGGGCGGGCCATCATACAGAGGATGTCGTCATTCTCAACGCCGACGACGGCCACTTCGTCGGGCACCGAAATCCCCGCCCGGTCACAGGCATCCAGCAACCAGAACCCCAACTGATCGGTACACGCCATAATCCCGACCGGCTTAGGCAGCCCTTGAACCCATTTCACCATCTGCTCCTGATGTTTTTCCCATTCGCGGGGTACTTCGGAATCTTCGGGAGCCGAAAACACGCTCACGTCGTAGCCGGCATTCTCAACCGTTTGCACGTAATTATCGCGTCGCTGTTCAAAATAAACTTCAGTCCCGATTTCATAAACGCCAAAGTGGCGTATCCCCCGTTCCAGAAAATGTTCCGCCACCATCCGCCCCAGCGCCCGGTTATCAATACCCAGAAATGGAAATGCATGCTGCAGCTTCGTCGAACGCAGTTCGACCGTGGGAATCCCCGATGCGGTGATGGCGTCCGCCATTTCCTGGCTGGTGGTGCGACTCAGAATGCCGTCCCCTTTCCAGCGGGTAATCCAATCCGGGATCTGCGAATCCAGCGAACGCGGCATCACAAACACAGACCATTCCTCTTTTTCTGTGATGAATTGCCGGATGCCGTTTAATAAACCACGCCCATGCGAGCGTGACGTTTCGATGAACAAGGCCACATGGGGAATCGATGATTTTGCCATAGTTAGTGGGTGTCCCGAAAGTGGCTTCGTACGGAATTTTACGTGTTAAAGCAT
>NZ_CALFPF010000387.1 GCF_937919775.1 uncultured Gimesia sp. | reverse complement strand
TTCCAGGCAGCGACCTACACGCTGACTGATCAGCTGAGCCAGATCCTTCAGCTCGTCTTTAACCGGCGCTTTGAGGCGTTGAAATCGGGGTGATCGATCGCCTCGATATACATAGACGCCATCCAGAAACAGGGTGTATATTGCGCTGTGTAGGCGGTGGACTTTGAGCCAGTGATAAAGTTTCTAGTCAATCAAGTTGAATCTGAAGTCGTCGATCTCGATCCCAATACCACTTTGCTTGAATACCTGCGCGATCACTTGCATCGTTGCGGTACGAAGGAGGGTTGTGGAACCGGGGACTGCGGGACCTGTACGGTAGTTATCGGCCAGGCTGAAGGCGATGGTCTTCATTACCAGGCGGTCAATGCCTGCATGACTCTGATCGGAAGCCTGCACGGTAAACAGTTGATTACCCTGGAAGATTTGTCCTGCGGTGACGGGCTCCATCCGGTTCAGCAGGCGTTGGTGGACTGCCATGCCTCTCAATGCGGGTTCTGTATTCCCGGGGTGGCAATGTCGCTTTTTGCTTACCGCAAGAATCACCAAAAGCCGGATCGCGCTTCAATTATACAGGCGCTTGAGGGCAACCTGTGCCGTTGTACCGGCTATCGCCCGATGATCGATGCAGCCATGAAGATGTTTGAAACTGATGATAAGGACATTTTCAGCGAGTCGAAAGCCAGCGTCACCGGAATCTTAAACAAGATACAGCGCGAGAATTCTCAGGTTTCTTTGAAAGCCGGGGGTAAGTCATATTTCGCGCCAGCATCCATTCAAAGTCTCTCCAGCCTGCTGCTGGAGCAGCCCCGGGCAAGGCTGGTGGCGGGTGGAACAGACCTCTGCCTGGAAATCACCCAGTCCCTGCAGGAAATCGACGTTTTGATCTCCCTGGAGCGGGTAAGGGAACTCGGTTCGATCAGCCGGAAAAAAGATTTTCTCGAGATTGGCGCAGCCGTGACTTTCAGCGGGGCGCGCCAGGAACTGACTGCTCTTTACCCTCACTTGAGCGGCTTGATTGACCGCCTGGGGTCGCTGCAGATCCGTAATACGGGCACACTGGCCGGTAACATTGCAACCGCTTCTGCGACCGGAGACATGTCAGCAGCATTGATCGCCATGGGCGCCCGATTGCGTCTGCGGCGAGGTGACGAAAGTCGCTCGATCAGGGTAGAAGATTTTTTTGTCGGACCTAAGACCACGGCACTCAGTCGATCGGAATTTATTGAGCAGATCAGGGTTCCGGTTCCGGCGAACCCGCGTTTTTTCAGGGTGTACAAAATCAGCAAGAGGACAGCTGTCGACATTTCCTCCACTTGTGGTGCGTTCAACCTCTGCCTGGACGGGAACGTGGTCAGGAGTGTCACCATCGCATTCGCCGGCATGGCGGAAATTCCCAAAAGGGCGAAACACTGCGAACAGGAATTGCTTGGACAGGAGTTATGTGAAGCGACCGTCAAGCGCGCCATGCAGGCGCTGGCGCAGGACTTTACGGCGATTTCAGACGTCAGAGCGACCGCCGAATACCGGCTTGAAGTTTCACGCAATCTGCTCCGCCGCCTGTTCATCGAGTACGGGTGCGTTCCCGGCCACTCAAGGGGGAGCCATCTTGCCTGAAGAATCTGTGAACCAGGGCCGCCACGGACTTCCCCCGCAGGGAGTCTCCGGGACAAGCCCCGGGCATGACAGCGCGCAAAAGCATGTCAGTGGCGAGGCGCTTTTTGTTGATGATTACCCACTGCCTGCCGGTGCGTTACACGCCTATGTGGCGCTTGGCGCCAAGGCCCGGGGCCGGGTCACCAGCCTGGATTTGTCCCGGGTCAGAAGCGCAGATGGCGTGGTGGACGTGCTGGTATTGGATGATATTCCGGGATCCAGCGACGTGGGCCAGGTCTTCGCCGGTGACCCGATCATGGTGAACCCGGGAGACGAACTCATGTTTTCCGGCCAGGTATTGTTCGCGGTAGCGGCCACCAGCCACAAGCTGGCGCGCAGGGCAGCCCGGCTGGCGGAGGTTACCTTTGACGCACTGCCGGCGGACATCACCATTGAGGAAGGACTCGCCCATCAGAACTTTGTCGGTCAGGCCTACACCCAGCAGCGCGGAGATGCCGCCAGCGCCATCGCCGCAGCGGAAAATGTGCTGAAGGGAGAACTCCACATAGGGGGACAGGAGCACCTGTACCTTGAAAGCCAGGTGTCGTTGTGTGTCCCGGAAGAGGACGGTGGCATGCTGGTGTATTCGTCGACCCAGAGCCCTTCAGATGTTCAAAGACTGGTGGCGGCTGTACTCGATATTCCAATGAACAAGGTGATCGTAGATGTTCGCCGCATCGGGGGCGGGTTTGGCGGGAAAGAAACCCAGGCCACACAGTGGGCGTGCATTGCTGCGCTACTGGCAAAGAAAACAGGACGAGCGATGAAACTTCGGCTGTCCCGTTCAGAAGATATGCCGGCTACCGGCAAGCGCCACAATTTTCTGAGCCGGTACTCGGTCGGATTTGATAATGCCGGACAAATCCTGGGCCTGGACATGCAGTTGACCGCCGGATGTGGCTATTCAGCGGACCTGTCCGACGCCGTCATTCACCGCGCCATGTTCCATGCTGACAATGCCTATTATTTACCTGCTGCGAGAATAGAAGGCCGGCAGGTCAGGACCCACACGGTGTCCAGCACCGCATTCAGGGGCTTTGGCGCACCCCAGGCCATGCTGAGCATCGAGTCGATTATTGACAACATCGCGCGGGCTGTTGGCAAGGACCCGCTGGAAGTGCGCAAGCTCAATTTTTACTGCGCAGAAGAAGGCCGGGACAGGACTCATTACGGTCAAAAAATCGACCAGCACGTAATGCACCGCCTGGTAAATCGGCTTGAAAAAACCTCTGACTACAAGAACCGCCGGAAAGACATTATGACATTCAACGCTTCAAGCCCTGTATTGAAAAAAGGCCTGTCCCTTACGCCGGTCAAGTTTGGCATCGCATTCACCCAAACACACCTGAACCAGGCCGGGGCGTTGCTGCACATCCACAAGGATGGCTCGATCGAGATCAATCATGGCGGCACCGAAATGGGGCAGGGTCTGTTTACCAAGGTTGCCCAGGTCATCGCGACTGAATTCCAGGTTGATCTCCAGACCATAAAATGCGCCCCGACCCGCACGGACAAGGTGCCAAACACGTCCCCAACAGCCGCGTCCACCGGCAGTGATCTGAACGGCATGGCGGCGCGAAATGCCGCTCTGAAAATCAAGAAACGGTTAATCCGTTTTGCGGCAAAGCACTTCGGAGTCAGCACGGCCGAAGTATTTTTCGCAAACCAGCAGCTGATCGCCGGCGCCAGGAAAATCGCCTTTGCCGAACTAGCCCAACTTGCATACCTGAACCGTGTAAGCCTTTCCGCAACAGGGTATTACCGCACGCCGAAAGTTAACTATGACAAGGACACCGCCACTGGACGGCCTTTTCTCTACTATGTGAACGGCGCTGCCGTTTCCGAAGTATTGGTCGACAGCTTGACCGGGGAATACAAGGTGACGCGTGTCGATATATGCGAGGACGTTGGACAGCCACTGAACCCGGCCCTCGACCGGGGCCAGATCGAAGGTGGTTTTATCCAGGGCATGGGATGGTTAACCAGCGAGGAACTGGTGTGGGACGATCAAGGTCGCCTGGAGTCCAGGGATTTATCCCGTTACAAAATTCCTACGGCGGGCGACGTACCCCAGGTATTCAATATTGAACTTTTGCCTGATAGTTCTAATACGGAGCTAACCATTTATCATTCGAAGGCCGTTGGTGAACCGCCGTTAATGCTGGCCATCTCGGTCTGGAATGCCCTGCGTGACGCCATCTCCAGTATCTCCAACTACCAATTCAATCCTGACCTGGATGCGCCGGCGACGCCTGAACGGGTTTACCTGGCGTGCGGGGAAATGATCTCACGGGCTGCTCGGTGAGGGTTGACGCGTGAAGTCGGAAGAGCGCGTCATACAGGTTTTTGGCTCCCACCTCGGCCTGGAAGAACTCGAAGAAATTCGCGACTGCCTGGAAAGCCAGTGGATCGGACTGGGGCCAAAGACCGCCCGCCTGGAAAGCGCCCTGGCATGCCATCTTGGTGTCGATGATTTTGTTCTGCTGAATTCTGGCTCGAACGCGCTGCAAATGGCTGTGCACCTGCTGGACCTGCCCGAAGGTGCGGAGGTGATCCTGCCTTCTTTCACCTGGGTAGCCTGTGCATCTGCGGTCATGCTCTGCGGCCTCAAACCGGTATTTTGCGATGTCGACCCGGCCACCATGAACCTCACGGCAGCATCGGTCGAGCGTGTAATGAGCCCCCGGACGGCGGCCATCATGGCCATCCACTATGCCGGTTTACCCGCGCCTGTTTATGACCTGGCACAGTTCGGCCTGCCGATTATCGAGGATGCAGCACACGCCATCGACTCGCGCGTGGCAGGCCGCGCCTGCGGGACGATTGGGGATATCGGAATCTACAGCTTCGATTCGGTCAAGAACCTTGCCATGGGGGAAGGCGGCGGCCTGGTTGCGAAGGATCCGGCGCGGCTTGAGCGGGCCCGCAAGCTGCGGTTGTGCGGGATTTCGCGCACCGGCTTTGACGCCTCACAACGGCAGGAACGCTGGTGGGAGCACGAGATTCATGAGCCCTTCGCGAAGATGACCCCCAACGATTTGTCAGCCGCGGTCGGGTTGGCGCAGCTGCGTAAATTGCCTGCTGCGCAAGCCCGCCGCGCCGCCATCTGGACGCTCTATCAGCGGG
Organism: uncultured Gimesia sp.; assembly: GCF_937919775.1. Classification (GTDB taxonomy): domain Bacteria; phylum Planctomycetota; class Planctomycetia; order Planctomycetales; family Planctomycetaceae; genus Gimesia. The sequence goes on along the minus strand of NZ_CALFPF010000387.1, from coordinate 4,665 downwards.
AATTGCACGATATTTCCTGGCTACAGACTCCCTGCGACACGCTGGCCGAAGACCGCCACTCTTTCTTCACCTATTGCGTGCAGTTGCGGGGTGGAGGGCGGGACCAACTGGCCCGTCACCTCCTCAATCGAAAAATCTACACGACGTTACGCTTTCATCCCCTGCACCTCAGCCCGGTTTACCAAGGTAATACCTCTCTGACAGTGACTGAAGATTTGATGGCGCGGGCGATTAATCTTCCGCTTCACCCGCGGCTCAGCGATGCGGATCTTGGGCGGATCATCGAAACGATTCGGGCTTTTCGCGGGTGAATATTCCCTGGCTGCTCACACCTGTTTTGGTCGTGTGGGCGCTTTGGCGGCCATTAAGGGCGTCCTTTTCCCGGCGTTTCGCGATCGCCTACCCGGACTTGGCGCCGAAGCTTCGCCTGGCACTTGGCCTGACTTCACTTCCGCTGGTGGCTGTGTATGTCTTCTTACCGGGATGGGTGTGGCTAACCGGCGTCACCGCGTTGACATTCATTGCGCTGGAGCGAATGCGCGCCCGTCCCTCGTGGGGGCAACGACGACGCCTGCCGCCGGGTTCGTTGGGGCTGTTTCCCGAAACCTGGTCTGACGACCGGTTTTACCTTCGCCAGGCCGGCAAGTTCGGACCGATCTTCAAATCAAGCAATTTTTTGCGCCCGACCATCTGTGTCGTCGGCCTGGAACAGGGCATTCAGCTGCTCAGGGAACACGAGCAAAGCCTGGAAACGCCCTGGCTCCCGTTCGCTGAATTCGTTCCCGGCGGCATGCTGCGCTACATGCATGAGCCGCAACACGCCTACTACCGTTCCGTTTTCCGGCGCGCCTTGGCGCCAAAAATCATCGGTGAGTTTGACGCCATGTTCACAGAGAACATCAAGCGTACGCTGAGTCGCGTGAGCAAGGATTGCGCTGCTGGCAAGGATGGCATCAATCCTTTGCCCTACCTGGAACAAATGATGCTGGAACTGTGGTTTTCCCTGTTTTTTGCCGTTGAGCGCGAGTCACCCGGTTGGGAGCGCCTGGTGAAGTTTTACCCTCTGATCGATATCGCCAACCCTGCCCGGGCTTCGGCCAACCAGATTCGAAATGCTGTGGCTGAAATCAGAGCGGTGGTTGAGGACCAGGTTTCCGGCTGGCGCGGACTACCGCCTCCTTGCCTGCTGGGCGCCATTTTGAAGGAAGATCCTGCCCTCGCAGAAGATCACGTGGTGATGGGAAACCTGATCTACATGCTGACAACCACGGCAGCGGACATGAGTGCGCTGCTGTGCTGGATCATTAAAATGGCTAGTGATCATCCCGCATTGCTGGAGCGAATCGCCGTTGAGCCCAGGGCCCATGATGAACTTTCCCAGCCACCGCTGGTGGAGCGATTCGTCATGGAAACCCTGCGCATGCGGCAAAGTGAGTTTATTTATCGTGCAGTGGTCCGTGATTTCAACTTTGCCGGCTACCGGTTCCCGAGTGGCTGGCTGCTCAGAATCTGTGTGTGGGAAAGCCACCGCGATCCTGCTGTTTTTCCCGACCCCGACCGCTTCGATCCGGACCGCTTTCTGAACCGCAGCTTTACGCGCAGCGAATATTCGCCTTTTGGCGCTTCGACCCATGCTTGCCTGGCCCCGTTTCTGGTGACTACCATTGCCCGCATTTTCACTGCCGAGCTTGTCAACGGCTTCACCCTCAGTTGCCCGGCAGACACCCCGGTTGAGCTTGCCAGCAGCCGCCACTGGGCGCCCGGTTCTGCGTTCCGGATTCTGATCCGGCCACGCGGGTGATCGTCGTGAACCGGGGAGCGCCGCGGATCAGCGTTATCACCGCCGTGTACAACGCCGAGCACTTCCTGGCAAACACGCTACGGTCCCTGCTGGGGCAGACGTACGAGGATTTCGAGGCCGTCGTAATCGATGACGGTTCCAGTGATGCCTCGCTGGAAATCGTCGAACGATTTGCAGCAGATGACGACAGGATACGGGTTTTCAGCCAGGCGAATTCTGGTGTTGCCGGCGCGCTGAATCGCGGACTGCGCGAATCGCGCGGTGAATTCATCGCCTTTCTTGACCACGATGACTTGTGGAAGCCGGAAAAGCTGGCGCTCCAGCTGGACTGTTTCGAGCGGGACGAGTCCCTGGGGTTCGCAGGCTGCTACTCCGCCCTGGTCAATCCCGATGGCCACTGCCTGGGGTGGCGATTTGGATCCGCGGCCTCGGGGGACGTTTATCGCAAAATGTTGTTTTGTGACCTGGTCGGTGGAGGCAGCGTTGCAATGGTGCGCAGGGCGGCGTTTGACCAGGCCGGGTTATTTGACCCTCGACCGGAGATTCGAGGCCGTTCAGACTGGGACCAATGGATCCGGATAGCACGTTCCTGTACTTTCGCAACTGTGGAAAAAACACTGGTTGGCTATACGAGGGGCGCTTCAAACTACTCCCGGGATTACCGGCAGATGGTTAGAGCAGGTGCGGCTGTACTGGCGAAGGCCGCGCTTGGCGACCCGGATCTGGATACGCGAACGCTCGTGAGGGCGCGTGCAAGAGACACCTTCGGCATTTTTTGCATGGCGTTTGCAGATGGAGAATTTGGTTCAGCCAGCGGACTGCTGCGGCAGTCGATTTCGTTCTCCTGGCGTCCGCTGATGTTCTCGCCGCGACGGTTACTGGTCGTCGCGCTCTTCCTGGTGGCAAAAATCACACCGCGCGCCCGCTTTGAAGCTCTTTGGCGATGGGTGGCCAGCGCTGTCTTCGGGCTGACGCCGGGCGAGCCTTTCCTGATCGACGCGGGCGGTTCGCCCAACAACAGGGTTCGTTAAAGTATCACCCGTTGATTCGTTTGCAGGGACTGAAACGCCGCAAGCGACGCTGCCACGGCTGCTTTTCCATCGGCTAAAGAAACCAGTGGCGGCTTGCCGCCCCTGCACGCGTCAACAAAAGCCTCGAGTTGCAGCCTGAACGTCGTTCCATATTCCCCGCCCTGAACCAGGTTTCTGGCGCCTTGACGGATTAAACGGAGGCCTTCTGACACTCCACGCAAGTGTTGACTGATCGACCCCTGGGCGACCAGGGCCGGACAGTAGCTGAACCCGTCAAAACGATATAGCGACAGAGCGATCGTGCCTTCGCGTCCAATCAGGCGGATCTCACTGTTGTCACCGGAATACTCGGAAAAAACCGCTGCGACAACAATGGGTGAACATTGGCCGGCCGTATCTCCTTTCATTTTCGCGGCCAGCGACACGGGACCGCCGATTTTTGCGCATTCGACCGTAACGTCGGTAAATTCCGCCCCGGTCAGAGCCCTCCACGTATCAAAATGCTGCAAGGCGCTTTCACTGAATACATTGCCATCAACCGTGTCCGGTTGGCGCCATGCGGGAAAAATGTCACCGCGTTTACCCCTTGAGGGTGTTGAAAAAATTGCCGAAATAGCATGTACCGGCCCAATCAGGCCGCCCTTGATACAGCGAGTCGCACGTTGGATCAGCGAATGGTAGCGCAGGTTCATGCCGACGGTGGCTACGCTTTTTGTGCGATTTCCCAGTTCGATCAGTTCTTCGCAATCTTCCACCGAAAGCGCCAGGGGTGAATCCACGTACAGGTGGCGACCACTCTCGAGCACGTCCCGCGTGTGGGCAAAATGGCTGGCTGGCGGGGTAGACACCAGCACAGCGTCAATCCCCGGATTTTCGAGCAGCGCACTGTGGTTTTCGTAGCAGTTGGGCACTTTGTATTGCCCGGCTACAAGGGAGAGGTTCCGTGGATCAGTGTCCGCCACGGCGACCAACTGGACGCCCCGCATGTTCCGCAAAATTGGCAGGTGACGTTTCTGTGCAATGTGCCCGCATCCGATCAATGCAAGTCTTAAAGGCGAGTCTTTTTTCAAGCCGAGTCCTTTGATTTTTTTGAATCTGAAGCTGTTGCCCCGTATGTTAACGTGTATCGTCCCATTTGGTCAGGCCGGGGTCAGATGATAAATTCCCGCGTGTTGAAAATTGGCGCCCTGGGGGCTGCCCGGATCACACCCAACGCACTGGTCAGGCCTGCCTGCGAAATCCCCGGCGTGGAACTGGATGCCGTGGCCGCCCGGGATCGCCGGCGCGCACAGGCCTTTGCGCTCAGAAACGGAATCAACCGGGTATTTGACAGCTACCAGGCTTTACTGGATGACCCCTGCATCAATGCGATCTATATCGCCCTGCCCAACAGCCTGCACTGCGAGTGGACCATCAAGGCGCTGGAAGCCGGCAAACACGTACTATGCGAGAAACCTTTTTGCAGCAACGCAGATGAGGCGCGGCAGATGGTCCGGGCGTCACAACAGACCGGCCTGGTATTGATGGAAGCCTTTCATTACCGCTATCACCCGCTGATGGTGCGGGTGCAGGAACTGATGCAGGCCCTGGGCCCCGTCAAACATATTGAAGCCCGATTTTGTCATCCACTGCCGAGGTTCAATGACATCCGCTTCAACTATGGCCTCTCTGGCGGAGCCAACATGGATTTGGGCGCTTACACCTGCGACATGCTGCGGTTGATGGCCCAGGCTAGCGGCGACCCTTTATGGGACGGCAAACCAAGCGTCACCAGGGCCCGAAGTATAGGACAAACAAACGGCCTATTGAGATTAAGTTTCCTGACTGATCCTG
>NZ_CALFPF010000386.1 GCF_937919775.1 uncultured Gimesia sp. | reverse complement strand
CCCGCGGTGAACTGAACCAGTTCATCGGTTCCCATGAATTACAGGTCGAATCAATCTGATTTTCAACTCGTAATTTCAGGAGTTTTATGGCTGACATAAAAAGGGCTGAACGGCTTTTTGCCAGACGAGATACCCTTCATGATTCAGATGCAGGCCATCGGCCTTGAATAACTCGGGCCGCGGTTTGCCATCTTCGCCGAGCATCGGACACCAGACATCGGCGTAATCGAGCAGGCAACTTTCCGCACACTGCTGACAAATGAGTTGATTGGCTTGCATAATGGTATCTGCCAGTTTCCAGCGACTGAGACTGGGCTTAATGGCGATGAAAACAATGCGGGTTTCGGGAAGCGTTTTATGAACCGTCGCTACAAATTTCTGAAAGTCGGCAGCGACTTCTTCGGCGGTTCGCTTACGAGACAGATCGTTATCGCCGGCGTATAAAAAGATGAGTTTGGGTTCATGCTTCAGGATAATGCGATCTGCAAAATGAGTCGAATCAACAATTTCCGAGCCACCAAAGCCGCGATTGATCACGGGTTGATCGGGGAAGTATTTTTCCAGATCCCATAAACGGATGCTGGAACTGCCGGCAAACAGGATACCATTCTGCTTGATTCCGTGTTCCTGATCCTGCTTTTCAAACTGCGAAATCGTCTTTTCCCACTTGGCATAATCGTGTTCCGGTTTCTCGGCCGCCAGCACGTTCAGGGAACAGAGACCGAATAAAACTAGTAAAATTGACAGCCGAACAATGCTTGTTTTCATGGTATTTCCTTGAAATTATCATTCAGAAACGTTTCTGAATTTCTATAAAAATGACGCTCACAAAACTCTGCGGGAAACAGCATCCCAGGCAGAGATGGCATCCCGGTTGGCAGCAATATCATGCAGACGCAGGATATCGACGGATTGACTGGCGAGGGCAATGGAAACTCCGATCGTGCCAGCCAGGCGTTCTTCCACAGAACGATTGAGTACTTTGGATAAAAAACGCTTGCGGGAATGCCCGATCAACACGGGGAAACCCAGGTCTTTGAATTCCTGAATGTGCGACAGAATCTCCAGATTATGCTCGGCTGTTTTTCCGAAGCCCACGCCGGGATCAAGGACGATCCGATCCGGTTCAATTCCGGCATCCAGCAGTTTTTGGAGGCGTTCTCCAAACCAGATTTTCAGGTCGGCAACGACATTCTGATACTCGGGCCGATCCTGCATCGTTTGTGGAGTTCCCTGAATGTGCATACAAATCACGCCGGCTTTGGTCTCCGCGGCCAGTGGAATCATCGCCGGGTCAAACATCAAGCCGGAAATATCATTGATGATGATCGCACCGGCCTGGATCGCCTGCCGGGCGACTTCCGCTTTTGTGGTATCGATGGAGATGGGAATCTTTGTTCGCGCGGCTAAGGCTTTGATGGCTGGAATCACTCTCCGGAGTTCTTCCTCGACGGAAACCGGCTCTGCGCCAGGACGTGTCGATTCTCCTCCGATATCCAAAATGTCTGCCCCCTCTTCCACCAGCTGCAAGCCTTTTTTTACAGCGGAATCGAGGTCGGTCGCTTCTCCTCCATCGGAAAAACTATCGGGCGTGACATTCAGAATTCCCATCAGAAGCGGCAGACCGCCTAAAGGAATGGAGTGGGTACCACATTTCCAGAGATGCAGATGTTCCGGTTCTTCGCTTGGAGTATTTGAAAGCGGCAAATTCACACAGGGGTCTTCTAAATCAAATACTAGTGAGGAATTACTATTTCACGGTAACAACCTTCGTTTTACTCCGCAGACTTTCCATATGCAAGGAAATTGGTTGAAAGTGGTATTCATCATTCTGGCTGTTTCAACAAAGAAAATCGATGTTTGTTTCGGCAATCCGTGTTTCACCCTCCTCTGAATCGAACCAGCGACTTCAAACCGCGACAAATGCCCTATTGGGTAGGAATCATAAAATAAGGGAGCAAATCAGGGTCAGAAACTGCCTGAAAGCAACACTTCAGGAAATAGAGGATTTTTAGAGAATCTTGATTTTTAGTGTTGTCTTTACTTTGACAACGTAATTCGTTCTGGTATTGTAATCAACGCATTTGCTGTAACCGGCAAATCTTACCAAACTAGAAAAACAGACCTGTTTTCCCTAAGTACGTACGCTTAGGGACATCGTTGAGAGATGGGAATGAACTCATTTTTCAGCGAAGTGGAACCACTTTTATTAAAGAATCTCAGGAGTACACCATGATTCGAAAAACTGTCACGCTCTCAATGATTGCTGCACTGACTTTAATCTCTGCATCTTTCAGCCTCACCGATGCAGAAGCTGGTTTATTGAACCGTTGCTGCAAGCCAGAACGTGTTCGCTGCTGCAAGCCAGTTCGTGAACGTTGCTGCAAGCCAGAAAAAGTTCGTTGCTGCAAACCAGAAAGAGTTCGCTGCTGCAAACCAGTTCGTACACGTTGCTGCAAGCCAGCTCCAGTATGCTGCCCTGCACCAGCTCCAACCTGCTGTGCACCAGCTCCTAAGTGCTGTGCACCAGCACCAAAATGCTGTGCAGCTGCTCCTTGCTCAAGCTGCAACTCAGCTCCAGCTAAAGAAGCACATGCTCCTAAGAAAGTAGAAGAAGCACCAGCTCCTCCAAAGAAAGCTCCAGCTCCAGCTCCTAAAAAAGCATAATTGAGCCTGTGAGACTTTTCTGACAGTAACACCATTTGTGTGGAACCGTCAGTGAGCTACGCTAAACTGAAATGGCCCCCGTTGCCTGGTGCAATAGGGGCTTTTTTCATTTTATACCGGTCATTTTGATTAACGCGTTATTAAGCCCATTTGAGTTTGAACGATAGGGGATCAGAGACCGCTCCCAATCTGCAATCCACATTCAAAATGATCTATCAGGCGGACTTGGAATAGGGGAAATCCGATTCCGGATCTTCCTGCACACTGATGTTATGAATAATCTCTTCCAGCTTCGGGAGCATTTTCTCTCCCTCGCGAGTGACTTGATAGAACACACCGGAATCCCGCCCTGCGATCTGAAATTTCAGCAAATCGAAGGCAATGAGTTTGCCGTGAATGCGAGGCAGCCGCTCAGCCACGACCCCTGTCACTCCATTCTGGCGAACGACCCATCCGTCAAACTCGGGATTTTGGGCTTTAGCCTGAAGCTGCAGCTGGCTGTAATGGTTCAGGACGAGACACCATTCAGGATTTTCCATCATCAGTTTTAGTTCAAAGTCGATCATGCTAACCTTATCGACTTTGCCTGAAAATCAGTCGCACGGAATTTTCTCCGTCGACACGACCGACATAACAGGACTACTGTCTCACCTGATTAAGGCAAAAATCAGGGAAAATGATTCAAGATTTGAAAGCAGATTGAGCTTCACCTGATATAACACAATGCGAATTTTTGCTCATATCCCTGCGGGCTCGCAAACCCCGACAGGATTGCCCGCCCGTGATTGAAAGCCTCAACAGAAATTCAGATCAGAGACAATCTGTCTGAGACACCAGGCAGATCGCTCAAGTTTGCCACTACATATTGGTTTTCGAGTCGGAGACTTCGCCTAAAGCCGCATTCAGAGCGTTCGTCATCTCCAGATCATATAAATGATCGCGTGTATAAATTCGGAATATCAAAAAACTGACAGGCAATGCCCGGAATAACTCATCATCATTGAGTTCCTGAGTCTTTTCGGTCCCCGGATCAAGGAGGAAGTTCTGGCCTCCGGCAGGTAGCCTTCCACTCGGACGATGATAATGTCTGGCGATATCAATTCTGAGTGGAATCTGTTTTAACTTCGTCGGCAGTTTCGCACGCACGCGTTTCTCCACCAGATCTGGTTCCGAAAAGATAGATGTATGAACTGCGTTACCCGAATGAAAATTGATCGACCGTTCACAGGCCATTTTCCACTCTACGTTTCGCGAAAGAATGCCCTGCCAGCGTTCTCCCAGATTCCGCACGTCCCCATCAGAGCTTTTTTGAAACCTGCCTACATCCACCAGAAAAGAGGATTCTGTCAAACCCAGATATTCATCCAGTTTCTCGAGTGGATTTCCGTGAAAGAGATATTTCATGGTTTCCGGAAAGATCTCCTCTAAAGCCAGATCGAGTGCGCGAACTGTTCGATGATAATAGATCGTACGGAACAAATTCGCCCGGGTTTCAATAAAATTGACTAAAGCCGGCAATCCCCGAGCATGAATGGTGAGCCCTTCCGAAGTAAAAAAACTGTAATGTACCAATCGGGACACATCGACAGCCCGGATGTTATAACC
>NZ_CALFPF010000385.1 GCF_937919775.1 uncultured Gimesia sp. | reverse complement strand
CCCTGGGACGAACCGCAGAGGCAAAACAGGCTGCAGACAGAGTGGAACGCACCATGTATATCATACCGCTGAATTTCAATACGGAGTTTATTACGCCCTATAGTAGCCGACACGGGATTTCCAAAGAAATTGAAGCTTACAACCGTTTAATCGAACGAACTGATATGGATCACCTTGCCAAAAAACTGGAAGAGGTGATTCAATTGATGGGCGATCGGCCGATGTCACAATATAAGGCGACGCTCATCAGTATGGTTGAGATAGAGTTTCAACGGAAAAATCCCGAACGATTGCTGATGCTGATTGATAAATTAAAGGAATCTGGTGTCGAAAGTGCCGATTTGCTTCAGTTCAGAGCCGGAGCTTACATGCTGATGGGGCAGATGGATAAGGCGGTCCCACTTCTGCAGCGAGTTGCGGAGATGTCGCCTACGATTGAAGTTCATCAGACTCTGGCAGAATATTACGAGCAGCAGAAAGAGACAGAGAAACGAGACGAGCATCAGGCAAAGATGGCGTTATTATACGCGATGATTGCCTTCCGAAATAATCAGCTTCCGTCAGCAGATGAATCAATTCAAAAGTCCGTCAAGCTGAATCCTCGAGATCCGCAGGCCTGGTTCTACTATGCCGAAACGAAACGCCTGATGGGTGATCTGAAAGCCGCTCAAGCAGCCTACGAACGCTGTGTCGAACTCAACCCGAATCACGGCAGAGCATTGAGAGAATTGTCAGACTTGACAGTAGCAGGAAAGAAGAGTGAATAGAAGTTATTGCGCATGAAAAAGCCCGGTCGCTTTTCACGAAAAGGAACCGGGCTGTGATTGACTATGAAGTTCTCAGTTCACGAACGAGTCTTACTTCGAAGTCAGTTCGAGGTTAATCTCGTTCGTTCCTGCTTTCACTTCTTTTTTTAGAGTCGATTTTGTGTTGTATTTAGCAGGAATCGGATCTTTTCCTTTGTCTTCAGGTCCTTCGGTCGGGGTTGTGATACGGACTGTATGCAGACCAATCTTGGCCCCGTTTTCGTTTTTACTGTAGACGAGGTCGTAATATCCCTCTGCATCGGTTCCTCCAAACGAAGGTTTTCCCGTTTCTGGTTCGAAGGTCACTGTAACATTGGCTAAAGGCTTCCCATCCATGGTAACGGTTCCAGTGACACTTCCAAGCTCTGGTGTGTCGCTGGGAGCTCCTTCTCCGCAGCCTGCAGAGCAAAACAGAGCGACGCTGCATAAAATGACGAGTAACCGACTTCCTGGTAGCTTCATAACGCCCCTTCGTAAATTGATCTCGTTGATAAGATTGTTCATTGTCGAAAATATCCTTGAATTAGAATTCGCCGACAATCTCACCACCGGAGCGAGTTACCAGGTTGGAGTATGTTGTATTTGTGCCGCCGCTGCTCATGTTTTCGCTGATGAAGCGAACGCTACCATCGGTCAGCACCATGTGCGCACCGCCGACATGGGCACTGGAAGCACACCAGTCTTCGCCCCACGTGGAAGCTGAGCTGTTAATCAGATAAGTGGGGTTACCACCTCCAAAGTTCGTGACATCAAAGTGGTACAGCCCGGGGTGCCAGGTGTCAGATGTGGAAGTGGCGTGACGTGGACCAATCCACAATCCGCCCGTCCAGGCACAGTCCGTTGTTCCACCACAGTTATTAGTTCCAGCACCATCATTTTTTGTTGTTCTTTCCGAGACTAAAATGGTATTGCTGGTTCCATCGATGATGTCACGCATTCTCGTATTGGAATTTCCATATAAGATTCCATTACTATTCGAGGCTGCTGATGTGCCATGGCTGCCAAGGTAATTCGATTTACCAAAGCTGCTCTTATCGGTATTAATGCCTCCCATCGGATCGGAAGGGCAGTTAAAAGCAGGCAGAACGGTTTTCGCCAACGTGGAAGCGTTGACGCTCCAATGCTCTCCGAAAGATCCTGTTGTTGACCCAATCTGGTTATAGAGCGGGCCTTGGTCCATAAACGGCAGAATCATAGTCCCCCAACCGAGACCATTGTTGTTGGCAACGACACCACCCGTTTTTGAACCTGAGTAATCAAGTTCGTTGTCGATGAAACCCGGAGGAAAGACGCGATGCGTTTCATGGTAGTTGTGTAAAGCCAGACCGATTTGTTTCAGGTTGTTTTTACACGTGCTGCGTCGGGCTGCTTCACGCGCCTGTTGTACGGCTGGTAACAGCAATGCAATTAAAATGGCAATGATGGCAATTACCACCAGCAGTTCGATCAGTGTAAAACCGAACTTTCGATAAAAGGGACTTTTACGCAGAGTTTGTTTCATCTCAATATGTTCCTTCAGAATAAAAAAATAATAAAATTCAAAATAGCAAGATAGA
>NZ_CALFPF010000384.1 GCF_937919775.1 uncultured Gimesia sp. | reverse complement strand
ACTGCCGAAGTTGAGTCGCAGACAAAGAAAATATTTACCGAAAATGATCATCGCCGCTTTGACAAAATTGATGACTTTGTACAAAGTCTGGCAAAACTGAGAGGCCTGCGGGGAGACGTCATTTCTCTGCGCGATCTGCGTTATGTTGATCATAAACTTGTTGATCAACTGGAAAAAAGTGTCGGCGAGCGTACCGATAAAATGGCGGCGCGTTGTGTCTCGTTCCTGCTGAGAGAAGATGCCCTCAAGCCCTATGCGGATCGGATTACTGTCGCAACTGAGCAGATCAAAACCGTTGAGAAAGTCGCTGACGCACGGAAAGTGGAAAAAGAGATTGAGGCCAGTTCCAGCGAACTGGAAATGCTGATCGATATTGTCAGTAATCTTAAAGTGGAAGATACAACTCAGCGTACCGCGATCATCGATAACATTTCGACGAACTTTTCCCGGATTAATCAATCTCGGGCTGCTCTCAAACGCCGCATTAAGGAATTGATGTCGGTGGAAGGGGTGGCTGAGTTCAATGCACAGATCAAACTTCTGAATCAGGGCGTTGTGAATTATCTGGATGTTTCTGACTCTCCCGAAAAATGTGAGGACTTTCTCACAAAACTGATGATTCAGGTAGAGGAGCTCGAAGGACGGTTTTCGGAATTCGATGAATTCGTCGAGCAGTTGACGGAAAAGCGGGAAGAGATCTACGCCGCTTTTGAATCACGCAAGTTGTCGATCGTGGAAAGCCGTAATAAGCGGGCGAATTCTCTGGCGAAATCGGCTGATCGGATTCTATCTGGCATTCGCAGCCGTGCAGAGCAGTTGAAATCAATCAATGAAATCAACGGGTACTTTGCCTCGGATCTGATGATCGACAAAGTCCGGGATATCGTTCGCCAGTTGGGAGACCTGCAGGATACGGTCAAAGTCGATGACATTCAGGGCCGCCTGAAAAGTATTCGCGAAGACACCGTTCGGCAGTTGAAAGACAAACAGGAATTGTTTGTCGATGGCGAAAATATCATCAGACTTGGAAGTCGCAAGTTTACAGTGAATCGGCAGCCGCTTGACCTTACCACCGTCTACCGCGATGATACGCTGCAATTACATTTGACGGGAACCAATTTCTTTGAGGTCATCAAAGACGAACGTCTGCTGGCGACAAAAGAGGTCTGGAATCAGGACGTCGTCTCTGAAAATCGGGATGTGTACCGGGCTGAATATTTAACCTTTTGCATTTTAAAATCACTGGAAACCGATCCTGAGTATTCCGTGGACTCTCTTGCGAAATTATCGGATGCAGAACTCCTGGCGTTCATTCAGAAGTTCATGGGACCCCGTTATAGCGAAGGTTACGTCAAGGGGGTGCACGATCAGGATGCGCTGCTGCTGCTGCGGTCCCTGTTGAATGTCAAACCTGCACTGGGGCTGTTACGTTATCAATCGGCTGCGCGGTCACTGGCGTCTTTATATTGGGAGTATTTTTGTGATCCGCAAATCAAAACGCTGTTTGCAACCAAATTGTCCGGGTTTGGCAGGATCATGCAGGTCTTTCCGCAGACCGGGCAGCAACAATATTACATCAATGAACTGAAACAACAGCTCGCGCAGTTCGTTCAACAGATATCCTGCTTGGATCAGGCACTGATTTCCGAGTCCGCTGAATACCTGTTTCAGGAACTGGTGCGCGGAGATGCATTCGTTGTCAGCAAACGGGCAGCCGACCTGTATCAGGACTTCGAGAAATATTTAAAACACAATAATGCACTGGAACGATTGGAAGAAAGCCTGTCCGCCACTAACAAGAATCCACTTAATTGGTTCCTGTTGGCCAGAGACTGGACTCAGGCATTTCTGGATCACTTGGCTTCAGACGAAGATTTCGATTATCGGGACGAAGTCGCATTGCTGTTAATCAAAGGCAAACTTGATCGCAACTGCCTGATTGCTGCGAAAAATACGGAGCAAATCACAGGTCTGTCGGGTTCACATGTCCGGATTCAGAATGGCGTGTATCATCTGCACTTTAACCGTTTCATGAAACGGCTGTCCGAATTTGAATCGGTTTATGTCCCGCGGTTTCAATCCTATCTCGCATTAAAGAAACAACTGGTTGATACCTCGCGCGAAGCGATGCGGCTGGAAGAATTCCGTCCGCGGGTGCTGACTTCATTTGTTCGAAACAGACTGCTGGATGAAGTTTATCTGCCTGTGATTGGTGATAATCTGGCCAAACAGATGGGGGAAGCGGGAGAAAATAAACGCACCGACCGCATGGGCCTGCTGATGCTGGTCTCACCTCCTGGTTACGGTAAAACCACTTTGATGGAATACATCGCCAATCGCCTGGGCATTATTTTCATGAAGATCAACGGGCCGGCTTTGGGGCATCAGGTCACTTCGCTAGATCCTGCTTCCGCCCCGAATGCAGGCGCCCGGGAAGAAGTCAAGAAGTTAAACCTTTCGCTGGAGATGGGCGATAATGTCATGATCTATCTGGATGACATTCAGCACTGTAATCCGGAGTTTTTGCAGAAGTTCATTTCTCTGTGTGATGCCCAGCGAAAAATAGAAGGCGTTTATCAGGGTGAGACCCGCACCTATGATTTGCGGGGCAGAAAAGTTGCCGTCGTGATGGCGGGCAATCCCTATACAGAGAGCGGTGAAAAGTTTCAGATACCCGACATGCTTTCGAACCGGGCCGACATTTATAACCTGGGTGAAGTGATCGGCGAACACTCAGATGCTTTTGAGATGAGTTATCTGGAAAACTGCATGACTTCTAATCCGGTGCTCAATCAGCTTTCGTCGCGCAGCCAGAAAGATATCTATACCATCATTCAGATGGCGCAGGATGGAACCGGCGAACGAGGCGACCTGGAAGGCAATTATTCGGTGGAAGAACTCAACGAGATGGTTTCCACCATGAAAAAACTGATCCGCGTCCGCGATGTGATTCTGAGTGTAAACCGGGAGTATATCCGCTCAGCGGCTCAGTCTGATGAATACCGCACGGAACCCTCGTTCAAACTCCAGGGTTCCTATCGAAATATGAACCGCATCGCTGAAAAAGTGTATGCAGTCATGAACGACAAAGAACTCGAGACGCTGATTGTCTCCAACTACGAGAACGATGCCCAGACGCTGACCTCGGATACGGAAGCCAACTTGCTGAAGTTCAAGGAACTGATGGGGATTTTAACGGAAACCGAGTTACAGCGCTGGAACGACATTAAAAAATCGTTCCGGAAAAATCAGCAGCTCAAAAGTGTGGGGGGCGAAGATCGATTAGCCCAGGCGATTCTGCAGCTCAGCAATGTCGGCGAGGGGCTGCAGGACATTCGCGAAACGATGAATACCGGAATCAGTCGTCTGGCTGTAGGGAAAGAGAGCAACCTCGATCTGTATGCCAAAGACTTTGCCGAGCGTTTTCAGCATTTAACTGAGAGTCTGAACGCAATCCAGGCGGCACTTTCTTCGGGGACCAGAGATGTGACCTCGCTGTTTGAGCAGTCGTTGCAATCACGTTCGGCATCATCAGCGCCTGCTCCACAGGCTAAAGAACCAGCACTCACTCCTGACGACAGAATCACGGTCGTCAATAAAATCCCGCGATCACTGCTGAATGTGCTGGAAACACAGTTCGATCTAATGCAGGGCTGGCTGCAGCCACTGCTGGCTTCAACGCATGCGAATCAGGCCGAGTTTCAGGAGCTGAAAGAGCTGATCAACCGCTGCTTGACGGACTATAACGCGTTAATTAAACGCGTCGACGACGAGTAGCATTTCGTATCCATTGGAAAACTTCTGCCTCTTAAGAGTGAGGCCTGCTTAGGCGGGTAGAGGGGATCTGGATTAGTGGCTGTGGTTATGTTGACATCTGGTCCTGTGGTCTGTACTAAGGTGTGTATGGTCATGTGAATTATTGTCGAAGAAAGCCCGTATGATAGAGGTCTCAGGCTGTCATGGATTCATCAATCTTGCTGCTGGGGGTACCGGCATCGCTTTCAGGGTTTATCTGCTTCTTGTTTTTTGTCTTGCCTGTAAGCTTACTGATTGGCTCAGTGGTTTTGATTGCAGCCATCGGTTTGTTTAACAAAATTACCGTTCAAAATAAAAGGCGTTCTGAGTCCATTCCAGTACCTTCGGTACCTGAAGCGATGGGCATCGTGCTGGTTGCCTCTCTGATCAATATGGCAATTAATTTTGTATTGGGCTTCTTCATGGGCCTCGGGGGAGTGCAGTCTGAACTGGATATCGCTACCTATATGGATGCCATCGTGTTTCAACTGGTGGCATTCGTGATCACATTTTTTGTGAATTCCACCGTGTATTCCGCGATGCTGCCCACCACCTTTCTACGGGCAATGGGAGTGGCATTTTTCCAGATTCTGATCATCCTGATGAATGTTTTGATGATCGTTATCGTAGTAGTCGGTATTATATCTGTCTTTAAAGGGATGTAACGAGATTCTCGACCGGAAATAAAAACCATATCCTGCTGCATCGTGATGTAAAACGATGCAGCAGGACACGTTTCATTAAAGCGAAACGGATTACTGAATCTTCCCACGGCCCAGAATCGGCCAGACGACTTCCAGGCGGTCTTTGCGGAAGCCGTAAAAGTTCTCGTGCAGGATGGTCGTGAAGTCGGCGTAACCGGGGATCAATTCGATTTTGTCGCCGATTTTGAGATCCTGTGATTCGGGTCCCAGGTCAACGGCACAGTGTTCCGCGCTGAGGGATGTGACTTTCGCATCGGGCCAGGCTTTGACCAGCGGGAGCTGGAAGTCGGGATGCATGGTTTTACGCCCGCTGTCGAGCACCATGCGTCCTTTTTCAGGGCGACTGACGACGGTTGCCAGCACACTCAATGAATAATCGAGCCCCGTCAGACCGCACTTGTTAACGTACATCGGGTCAGCGAAGATGCCGCCTCCTGCCTGCAGTTCGGTGATGCCTTCGCAGTTGGACGTTATCTGATACGAGCCCGTTCCGCCGGCACTGACGATTTCGCAGGGGATGCCTTTGGCTTCAATGGCCGTCTTGCAGCCCACAAGCGTTCGCATCGCTTCTTCGATCTTCTCTTTTTTCTCAGCCTGATCCTGGATTTGCAGCAGGTGTCCTTCGTAGCCCATGATGCCTGCCAGTTCGACGCCTTCCAGTTTGTCGATGGCCATCGCCAGATCAAGGGTATCCTGCCCCGGACGCGAACCGACCCGATTGAGGCCGATATTGACTTCGGGCATCATGCGGCAGGTGACGCCGGCCTCTTTGCAGATCTTTGCCAGTGGTTCGATCTGAGCGTAATGATCACAGGCGACGATAGGGCTGGCGTAACGGCAGAGAGCAGCCACGCGTTCCCATTTCGTTTTGCCGACAATCATATTGGCAATCAGTATGTCTTTCACTCCGGCCGCGGCCATGACTTCGGCTTCAGAGACTTTGGCGCACGTCACGCCGATCGCGCCGGCCTGCATCTGCATCAGCGCGATGGCCGGCGTTTTATGACACTTTTCGTGAGGCCGCCACGTCTTGCCGCGGCTGGTGATATAGCCCGCCATTTTCTGAATATTTGATTCCATTATATCCAGGTCAATGCAGAGGATGGGGGTATCGAGGTCAAACTTGTGTGAACCAATCACAGACTGAGTCATGAGAATTCCTAAAATCCAAAAGATCATTGAACGCGTCAAAGTTGCATAACGAGATGGTACCGAAACCAGTTAAAAAACGCATGCCCACCGGTTGATTTCTTGAATTCGGACATTCTTCGAAAAACTTTTCCCACTGCGTTGACACTTCCCAAAAACCTCGATAAACTCCGCGTCCCCATTGAAGTTCCTGCTCTTGTTTGTCGATGAAAAGTGGACACTTATGAGCAGGCAGCTTTGATGGTTGATCTTTGACAAAATGGTTGGTGGCCCCAAATTTTAAGAGTGGAAGCCGGTACG
>NZ_CALFPF010000383.1 GCF_937919775.1 uncultured Gimesia sp. | reverse complement strand
TGTGTGCACGGTTTTTCTTATTTTCACCTGATGAAGAGATAATGAGATTATTCCGCATGGTCAGTTTTCCTCGGATCTCTCCCCGTTTCAATATTGCACCTGCGCAGCCTGTGCTGGCAATCACAAATGGTCAAAACGGTATCCATGCCAACCATTTTCAGTGGGGACTGATTCCTGGCTGGTTAAAAAATCCCGCGCCGGGGCAGGCGATGATTAATGCCCGTTCCGAAACGGCGGGGACAAAGCCGGCTTTTAAAAATGCATTTCGCTATCGCAGGTGTCTCATACCCGCCAATGGGTTTTATGAGTGGAAGAGTGCGGGAAATCGCTCTAAACAAGCCATGTGCGTTCGCTTAACCGATGAGCCTTTATTTGCGATGGCGGGCATCTGGGAGCAGTGGTCAAGCCCAGATGGAACGGAACTGGAAACCTGCTCGGTGTTGACGACTGCCGCCAATGCGCTGCTGGAAACCATTCACCCCCGCATGCCCGTCATTCTGCGTCCCTACCAGTATGACCGTTGGCTGAGTCCCGATACGACACCCCTGCCGCAACTGGAGCGGTTGCTGCAGACTTTCCCTGCAGAAGAGATGCGAGTGTTCCCCGTCAGTTCGTATGTGAATCAAGTCGCCCATGATTCGCCAGAATGTATTACGCCGGTTTCAGAACAGAAAACTCTGTTTTAAGCGGTTTTTTCTGCTGACTGGAAGAGTGCGAGAACAGGTTCCGTCTCTTCAAAATGAGCAAACAGATAATCCGGTTCACAGGCCTTGAGTTCTTCCAGAGAATAAACTCCGGTAGCGACAGCAATCACGTTGGCGCCAATCGCACGGGCACAATGGATATCACTGGGAGTATCTCCAATTACCCAGATGGACGTGTCTGCCAGTGATTCAGAAGTGTGACGCTGTTGAATCTGCTTCAATGCTTCCTGGGCCACGTCGTTGCGGTCTGCGTGAAAATCACCATACGCGCCGAAGTCAAAAAAACGATTCAATTCATAGTGCTCCAGTTTCTGCCGGGCACCATGTTCAAAATTCCCGGTGAGCAGACCGAGGTCAATATGAGCCTGCTGAGACAGCGTTTCCAGAATCGCTTGAATGCCCGGCAGCACGCGGCCTTGCTGCTCTTTCAGTTTTTCAGCAAGCAGTTTGAGATAACCGGTCTCAAATCGTTTCCGATTCTGAATCGTATTCGGAATGTCAAAGTATTTGAAGAGGTCCACCATGATCGCATGGTCGGTTCGACCGGCTGTCGGAATGCCTTCGACGGGCGCGGAGACCTGGAACTCTTCTTCCAGCATATGCAGAATGGATCGTTGACCGGCGCCACCGGTATCGATTAATGTGCCGTCAATATCGAACAGACAAATATGCATTTTGCGCCAATAATTCAAAGGTGAAGCGAGTGGGGTGTTCCACCCGCTATTCTATACACCGTGAATAACTTCGGAAATGCGGTTTGTCGAGAGAGGAGCACCTTTTATTTCATGACCTGCTCTTGCGATTACATCCGCATCGATTTCCAGCAGGTTTTGCTCGTATCCCGCCAGCAATGCCAGATCACAAATCTGATTGATTTTTTCCGGTATGCCGCTGGAAGTCTTGTGAATTTTCTTAAAGGCGCCATCATTAAAGACGGGATCTGAACATCCCGCAAGGCTCAGGCGGTGCCGAATGTAGTTTTCAGTGGTCTCCTGGTCGAACTGTGCGAGTTCGATAGACAGATCTGATAAACGGGAAACGGTAGTCGCCGACTCGGAATTCAGTTTCTCAAACGCCGGCACGATGGCCAAAGAAGGAAATTGCTGGTTTCCCGTATGTATCAGGCGTTCTATCGTTTTGATACATTCAGGACGACACTGATCGACATGGTCCAGCAGCAGGATTACGCGATTCTGAGTCAACTGCAAACCGGTCAGGTAATCTGTCAGTTGCCGCCACAGTTGAGGCAGCTGCGTCGTATGGGATGGTCCCAGACGTAACTGTGCACATAACTGCCAGAGAAATTCTTCTTCTCCCACGCCAAACAAATCAAGATATTCACACTGGTAAGGACTTCGTTTCAATAAATGCTGCACGACTCTGAGGGTGAGTGTCTTACCGGTGCCGGATGGCCCTGTGAAGATGGCGCATTTTTTTTGCTCATCGGCCACAAACAATAACCGCGCTAATGCTTCTTCGTGGAATTCACTTTCGAAAAAGTATTCCAGGTCCAGTTGCTGATGGAAAGGAGCTTGTGTCAAATTCCAGAAATCGTAATACATGATTCTTTTTTGACCTGTTGAATATTGGGTTCGAACCTACCTGTTCAAATTCTCTGCTACTTGCAGAACGCACAAAGAACGAGATACCATCCATAGAAGGGGGCATCACGATCAGGGCCGTTGATGGGAAGCCTCCCCTATGGTTAAAATCGGTCATTCAGTGCCATCATCATGACCGAACCCCGCTTGTGTATTCTTTTTTTTTCAACTTACGTACTTTGAAGAGCTTAAAGTTTTTCTGATTCCGCCCCGCTCGAGAATATTTAATGCCACACCGATTTTACTTTGAAGGTTCTTTCGACTCGGACCAGTTGCTTCTGGAGGGGAGCGAAGCCCATCATTTGCTGCATGTTTTACGTATGCAGGCGGGCGACTCCGTGCTGATATTTAATGGAACGGGGGCCGAAGCAGAAGCGGTGATCGCAAAAACTTCACGAAAAACGGTGGAAATCAAGATCACCGAACGACGGGAAATACAGGCGAGCACTCAGGTTCCTGTGATTTTAGCAACCGCAGTCCCCAAAGGAGACCGGTTTCGCTGGCTGGTTGAAAAAGCCGCGGAGCTGGGGGTCACCCGATTGGTGCCTCTCATCACGGAACGCAGCAGCGTTGATCCAGGAGAGAATCGTTTGAAAAAATTACAACAAACGATTGTGGCGGCAGCAAAACAGTCCGGCCAGACCCGATTGATGGAATTAGCGCCTCAGCAGAAGTGGGACGATTTTTTAGCAGAGTGCTGTCAGTCTGATCATCGCATCTTGATTGCGGATCCGGGTGGGAGTGCGCTGGATCTTTTCAGCCGGAGTTTTACTGATTCTGTCGCGAGCCCTGTCATTCTGCTGATTGGCCCGGAAGGAGGCTTCTCTCCCGAGGAGCTTCAATCGGCAATAGAAACAGGAGCGAAGTCGGTCAAACTGAGTGAGGGCATTTTGCGGATCGAAACCGCGGCAATCTTATTCGCCGGACTGGTTTGCCTTGCCCTCAACCAGACTGAGTGATGTGTTGACCAACTTGAATTCGAATCAGCCAAACAGGTGACCCGATCGGATAAAGAGTGCAACACTGTAAATGACGACGCCTGCGACAACCACTGAGCCAAAATTCAATAAATTGCGCCCCGTCGTGAATTTCTTCCTGGCAACGATTTGTGCGATCATCGTTACCACCGCGACCAGCCCGAATTTAAAGTAGACCATGCCTTTAATACCCCATCTGGCAAGAAAGAAGTTCGCGATCTGATTCGACTCAACGAAATGCCCCGTTACCAGCAGCAGATAAGTCATAAAAACATCCAGCGCATTAACGAGAATAAAGACGCATGTCTCGCGCTCCAGCGGCAGTTGATGAGTCCAGAAGGGACGGTTTTTTTCTTCGGATTCAGACGGCGTTTCTTCCATGACAGCTTCTCATTTGATCAAAGACGGAAGTCTATTTGAATTACCGCTAAACCAGTTTGCGCAGTTGATCAATATAACCGGGAATCGCTTCTTTGGGTT
>NZ_CALFPF010000382.1 GCF_937919775.1 uncultured Gimesia sp. | reverse complement strand
GTCCTGCATGGTGATGATCGGTATATGAAGCAGGAGGCGATTAAAGCCATTGAGCCGATTGTGCTGGGAGAGGAAGAAGATACCAGTATCACTCGTTTTGACGGGAAACGACTGCAGAACGACTTATCTCCGTCTGCGCTGTTTGATGAGCTGAAAACTGTTTCCATGTGGGGAGATAAGCGTCTGGTGATTGTTGACGAAGCGGAAAAGTTTGTGACCGCTTATCGTGCCCGGCTCGAAAAATATCTGGAAGCGCCGTCAAAAAGTTCTCTGTTGATTCTGGACGTCAGATCGTGGAGCAAGGCGACCCGGCTGGCAAAACTGGTCGCGAAAATCGGCCTGGATCTCGAATGCAAAGAACTCAAAGGAGTCCAGCTGGCAAAATGGATTTCCGATACTGCTGGACAGGTGCATCAAAAGCAGATTTCGCGCGATGCCGCCTTGTTGCTGATCGAAATGGTAGGGAGTCAATGTGGCCAAATTCATCAGGAACTGGAAAAGTTGTCCACGTTTGTGGGGGATCAGCCACGAATCAGCCCTGATGATATTCGGGCTGTTGTAGGTGGATGGAAGGCAGAAACGACCTGGGCGATGACGGGGGCAATCCGCGATGGAAACATCGGCAATGCACTCAGTTATCTGGACAATCTGTTAGTCGCCGGTGAGGCGCCACAGAAAATTCTGGGTGGATTGACTTTTGTCTGGCGAAAATATTTTAAAGCTGCACAGCTGGCCGTGCAGGGAATCCCTTTAAAACAGGCATTAAAAGAAGCCGGAGTCTTTCCACGCGACATTGATCCTTCGGATCGATACCTGCGGCGATTGAGTCGTCAGCGGGCTGAAAAAATCAGTCACTGGCTACTGGAAACCGATCTCAATCTTAAAGGGAACAGTCGTCTAGCCCCGAGACTGGAGTTGGAGCGGCTGCTTTTTTTGCTCAGCGGTAAGCCTTAATTGGACTGTAAATAATCTGATACAAAAACTGACAGAGTGCGTGTTCCTTCATAAACTTCCTTTCAAAATTCTTGATTTCTCCCCAGAATGAATCTTGCCTTGAATTTGGCGTGGGGGTATAAATCAATGTTAATAAGGTTTTTGCGAAATTCATTGACACTGTGTGAACCTTGCAGTGATTGTTAAAGTTTCGTACTTCTATTGGGATCTCAGACGCACATTGAGGTGAAGCATGTCGTCGTCGGAACTCTTAGATCCAAGTGATGCAGCCAGCATCTATGAGGAAGCTCCTCTGGAAGCTGAGCGTCATAAATGGATCGAAAGCCAAAAGATTGGCTCTGATCTGGGCACACTTGCTATTTCTGACTGGTATGCAAATCATTGGTATTACTTTTGCATCGGAAAGAAGATCGAGCATCTGTTGGGAAATCGTTGCTGGCAGGAATTCAGTGAAACCCGTTTTGGCTTTTTGAAGTCGCTTCAACTGGAAAATGATTTGCTGGCAGACCGCATTCTGGATCGAATCTTCCTGATGCGAATGGAAAATCTGGATATTATTATCTGGGCCAGAGAGTGGAATTTACCACTGGAGCGTGTGATTGATATTCTCGAATCGATCGATATCAACTCGGCACGTCTTGAACCAGTTTTATCCTGATTCAATTAGTGAATAATGGATGATTCTGCACCACCTCCGCTTTCTCAAAAAGAACCATCGCGGGAGGTTACCGATCATCATACGCGCGGGCTGTTTGCAGGATTGCGTGTTGTCAGCCTGTTGACGCTGGTGAGTCGTGTGCTGGGGATGATCCGGGATATCGGCATGGCGACATTGTTCGGCAATGGTCCGATCATGGATTCCTTTTCAGTGGCGTTCAAATTGCCCAATCTTATGCGGCGTCTTCTGGGAGAAGGCGCACTCTCAACGGCTTTTTTGCCGACTTATATCCGGGAACTGGAACAAAATGGTCGCGAGTCTTCCTGGAGACTGGTGACGGCTGTCCTGTTCTGGCTGATGGTTTTTTCCGTTCTGGTAGTCTTGGCTGGTGAAGCGCTGCTGATTCTGTTGAGCTGTTTTGGAACAGCCGATTCCGAATCGCATCTCCTGTACTGGTTATCCGGTCTGTTGTTGCCTTACCTGGTTTTGATTTGTCTGGCGGCCCAGATCAACGCCACTCTGAATGCGTTAAATCATTTTTCACTACCGGCATTGCTGCCCTCCATTTTGAATCTGTTCTGGATGATGGGGATCTGGCTGGCGGCACCATTTTTTCCAGACCCCCACACGAAAATAACTGTTGTTTGTGTTTCGATACTGGCAGGAGGTGTCTTTCAGTTATTGATACCGGCGTGGAAATTATTCTCTCTGGGTTATCGCCCCCGAATGGAATGGCGGAGCGGTTTTTCACAAGTTCAAACCATCGCTGCGATTATGGCTCCGATTGTTGTGGGGTTATCCATCACTCAGCTCAACACATTGATTGACAGTCTCCTGGCCTGGGGGATGGCGAAACCAGAAGGCGTTCATTCGGCTGCCGGCGATGCAGGGCTTCCGTTCTGGCAGATCTTTGAATCGGGAACTGCCTCCGCCCTCTATTTTGGTCAGAGGATGTATCAGTTTCCCCTGGGAGTTTTTGGCGTCGCATTGGGAACGGTGCTTTATCCCCGGCTTTCCCGGCATGCAGAAAGAAAAGACGGGGATTTATTACGGCAGGATTTGCTCCTGGGACTGCAACTGGTGCTGGGAGTCGGGTTACCTGCCAGCATGGGTCTGTTTTTGATGGCAGAACCGTTGTCGCTGCTGATGTTTCAATATGGTGATTTTGATGTGTTTGATGCTTTACAGACTGCTGAAATGATTCGCTATTATGGCATCGGGGTCTTTGCATTTATGGCGGTGCTGATTCTGAATCGCGGGTTCTACGCCATTGGGGATACGCGGACTCCGGTGAGGATTGGTGTGTTGATTGTGGTTTGCAATCTGGTCTTGAATCTGGTTTTTATCTGGTGGCTGAAGGGGAAAGGGCTCGCACTGGCAACTTCCGTGGCGGCGATTATTCAAACCGGTCTGAGTACCTGGCTCATTAGAGAAAAAATCGGCTCACTCGATTTTTCCGTGATTACGAGAACATTTATGCGAGCAAGTCTGGCGACACTCGTCATGTCGCTGGTCATTATCGCGGAATTGCAGCTGATCCCGCTGGAGAATGCATTTGCCTCTCGCCTGATCAGGGTATTGATTCCAGTAGTTTCCGCAGTGGTGATTTATTTGCTGCTGGCCCGCATGCTGGGGTTACAGGAAATCATGACGTTGATGCGTTCTGGTAAAAAAACGGCCGAAGATCAGCAGTAATCCCGAGCTGGAACAATAAAACGATTTTTTGTGTTGAGGCTCTTAGACTGGAATCAAAAAAGAAAAGCCCTTCCGATCATTCCGGAGGGCTTCGCTTGGACTGAAGTGCTATTTCAGTGTTGATACTGGATTAGCCTGTGTCCAGGTTTACTGTAGCGTCTCCAGGGCCATTTGGACCGAGTATCATAGAACGAGAGACGATATGGTTAAATGTGATGCGCTCTAGAATTCACCGATGACTTCACCGCCGCTGCGGGTGCCGAGGGCACGGTAGGTATTCAGGTCAATATTCTCACTGAGAGAACGGACTGCGCCATCCATCAGTAGAGCGTGTACCACACCAATGTGATAACTGCGGGCAGTGACCGCGGCGTAAGTGGGGCCGCTACAGCTTTGAGCTTCCCGGCAGGATGTGTAGTCTCCCGCATCAATGGCTCCGTTAGCACCGGGAACTGCGACTTTCGTGTTGGGAGGGAGTGTGGTCGTAAAACCGGTCTGATGAACGCGTCCATCGACCCATTCCGTATGACCACTGTTGCCTTTATTCGAACCTCCTCCGCCGATCAATGATTCAACACTGCTGGCAAAACCGGGGATGGAAGATGTTCCGGAATCCCCATCACGATTATATGCGGTAAAGGCTTTGACTTCCGCGAAGCAGAGCGTATTGCTCATGCCATCTGTGAAATCGCGTGGCTTGGTTTTACTGTTGGGATAAAAGGCCCCATCGCCACCGCTCAGGCTGGAATTCGTGAAGACGCGCCACGTTCCCCCATTGTAACCGTAGTTGACAGGATAGTGTTCCGGAGCACCCCCGGAAGTGGTACGGATTTTGTCATTCACTTCACTGGGGCACATCAAGAAGGGAGTGCGAGTGTAAGCAATGCTGGGGTCGCTCTGTCCCGAGTAATCCTTTGTAAAATCGATGTTATTAAACAGGTTGGCCCCATCAGCAAACGGGAGAAGACGAGCTTGAATCGACCACTGGCCGCCGGGAGTGTATCCGCCACTTCCATTGGGACTGACGCAGAAGGCAGGCGGGAATGCAGTGTGGGCACTTAGATAGTTGTGCAAGGCCAAACCAATCTGTTTCAGATTGTTTTTACACTGGCTCCGACGAGCCGCTTCACGAGCCTGCTGTACGGCGGGCAGCAGGAGAGCGATGAGGATCGCGATAATGGCGATAACCACCAGCAATTCGATTAATGTAAAACCATGCTTGATCTTGCGAGATTGCCGGTTCTGTAGAAAATGTTGCCCCATTTCTTTTCTTTCCTGTAAAAAAGATCGTGGCAACGTGCTGTTTAACATATGGTTTTGCAACGTGCAAACAGGCACCACTGGTGCCCGGATGAATAAGCCGTCTTGCCGATATTTCAGTAACTTGTCCAAGACTTGATAATCAATCTTTATTGACACTGAGTCTCAGGATCATTATGTTAGCAATCAGTTATGACGCATGCAAGTAAATAGGGATTTGTTTTTCACATTATTTTCTGCGAAAAGCAGCTCTTAAGAGTGGTGGTCAGATCGTGACTCTTTGCCTTGCGACATTTGTATAGAGCATTTCAATCGGTGGCCGAATTATTGATTGCTGCCGGGGGCGTATTGATCTGCAGTTTTGAAATCTCTTAATTAATTGGTATCAACAAGACCATGAGCGAACAAAGTAAAGTAGAACGCCTTGCTCCGGCGTCAGCCCCCAAAGACGAAACACCTGCAGACGTGATTTCTTCAGATACACTTCTGAAAGGAAATCACGAGGTGTTAATTCAGCACGGAGAAACAATTTACCGCTTAAGAGTCACTCAAAATGGAAAGTTGATACTCTGTAAATAGGAATGCGGTGACTTTGCAGGGAATCAGCGTAGCGGTGCGACCAGTGTGAAACAGCAGCCTCTGCTGAGGTTGTACCTATTGCGAAAAAGCAACCTGCAGGCTTTCCAACATGTCCTGCTCAAGAGCCGGGTCACGTCCCAGAGGAATCCAGCCAGGAGGGGTACTGCGTTCTTGCACCAGGTTCAGATCACGGCGTAAGCTGAGTTCCTGTTGAAATGTAGCCCCCCCGGGAGCACTTGAAGTGGCTGTATGAACGTCTTCAATTTCCTTGAAGGCTTCGACTCCCAGCAAATAACCCCCTTCTACGGGAGTGACGCTGACAAATACCCTGCGCCGGATCGACTGCAGACTGCTTTCCATACGGTTGTCAAAGCCCACAGAATCGCCGTGCCAGGGTTCGAGCAAACTTGCACCCACTTTATATTCCGTCTCAATCCTGCCATCGAGCTTATTCTCGCGCGCGATCGGGAATTTATAATTGTGGATGATGTCCACAACCCGCTCCCAGACCACATCCTGATTTGTTCCCGAAATTTGAATCGGATTCGAGGCCATCTCAGGCGCAGCTTGAAACCCGCTCGATGCACAACCAGTACACAGAGCGCATAACATGATCAAATTTAAGAGGTTACGAGTCATTACCGGATGCCGTCACTCAGACAGCTTTGCAAAATCGCAAAGCGAAGTCAGGCTGAATCAGAGCGTTTACTCCGTTGTTTTATTCGACGGGGCAGGTGAAAGGGGATTGGCTGGCTTTTCTCAAACAGCCGCGAAGTTTCCCAGATTGATAATTCTGAGGCAAGATCACTTTGAAAATCCATTTGTAATGTTTGTTCAATAACTTCCCGGGCCTACACCCAGAAAACGATTGTGTTTAGAATAATCGTTTGAAGTGATTGTCTTAAAACGTTTTAACCACTTTACAGGTAAGCATCATGGAATACTTTGCAGACATCCCTAAAATCGAGTACGAAGGCCCTCAGAGCAAAAATCCACTTGCATTCAAGCAATACAATCCGGAAGAGAAAATCGAAGGCCAATCGATGCGGGATCTCTTTCGGTTCAGTATCTGTTATTGGCATACATTTCGTGGTACCGGCAGCGATCCGTTTGGTGCTGCGACCCTCCAGCGCCCCTGGGATGACGGTTCTAATTCTGTAGAAAATGCGCTTAAGCGGGTGGACGTCGCGTTTGAGTTTTTTGAAAAGCTCCAGGCCCCTTATTATTGTTTTCACGATAAAGATGTTTCTCCTGACGGTGCGACCCTGAAAGAGGCGAATGACAATTTTGACCGGATCGCCGATAAACTGTTGGAAGCTCAGGAACGGACGGGAATCAAGCTTTTATGGGGAACGGCCAATCTGTTTTCACATCCCCGCTTCATGCACGGTGCTGCCACCAGCCCGAATGCAGACGTCTTTGCCTACGCTGCGGCTCAGGTCAAAAAAGCGATGGAAGTCACGCATCGCCTGGGAGGAGAGAATTATGTGTTCTGGGGTGGCCGTGAAGGTTATATGAATCTGTTCAATACCGATATGAAACGTGAGCTGGATCATTTAGCCCGGTTCATGCATCTGGCGGTCGAACATGCCCAGAAAATTGGTTTTAAAGGACAGTTCCTGTTTGAGCCCAAGCCAAAAGAACCCACGAAACATCAGTATGATTTCGATGCCGCCGCCTGTTTGAATTTTCTGCGGGCCAATGATCTGCTGGATCATGTCAAACTGAATATCGAAACAAACCATGCCACACTGGCGGGTCACACCATGATGCATGAACTGGTTTACTCTTCGATTCAGGGAGCACTGGGAAGCATCGATGCGAACACCGGAGACCTGTTGCTCGGCTGGGACACCGATCAGTTTCCCACGGACATTTATCTGACTACGCAATGCATGCTGGCGATTCTCGATCAGGGCGGATTGACTCCCGGCGGTGTCAATTTTGATGCTAAAGTCAGACGGGAGAGCTTTGAGCCGGTCGATCTTTTCTACGCTCATGTCGGTGGGATGGATGCGTTTGCCCGCGGTGCAAAAATCGCCGCACAGATTCGTAAAGATGGCGTGCTGTCTGATTTTGTTGCCAAACGTTATGCCAGCTATGATGAAGGCATTGGCAAACAAATTGAATCGGGCAGCGCTTCCTTTTCCGATCTGGAAACTTACATGCTGGAGAAAGGAGATTCTGCTCCCAATCTCAGTGGTCGACAGGAATGGATCGAAAATGTAATCAATGAATACCTCTGACAGATCACGTTTCTCAGAATTCAGAATGAAAACAACCCTCCGCGTTCGCTGAATGCAGGGGGTTGTTTATCTATATTGCCTGCGTAAGAAGTTTTTTCTCGCCGCTCACTTCAAATTCAGGAACTATATTTCAGATAGGGTTGTAAGGCCTGCTTTATCCAAAGCAGGGATCTATCGATTCTGCCGATTATGAACATTGTACTAATTCGGCAGGAAGAAAAGATTCCGACACCGAGGGCAGCGGGTCTCCTGTTGGTATCAAGTAGAAGAGGGTAAGCGATGATTGAGACAATTCGAGATACCTGGCAGCAGTATTCCACCTTTTATATCAATTACCTGAGTAAAAGATGGGACAATATTTCACCGATGGAATACGGCATTGTTCTGGTTTCGATCGCCGTCATTGGCTGGTTGCTGATGAAAAGTGGTGCCCGCAAAGCCTGAGTCCATTCTGAAATGGGCAGCGCAGATCGTACACTGGTGAAAAGCTCGATTTTTCACTTCCAGGGCGCGCTCTATTTTTCCTCCCCGAATTACTCTTGCCTGCTTTCAGAAAATGACTAAGATTCCCGTCCTGCCTGAGGCGCGTTTATTGGCCTCCAAAGGAACGTCCTGTTTTTTGCGTTTTTTGAAAAACGAGGCAATCAGTCAGACCACTGAATGCCGATGAATTTTACAACCTTTGAGAGGTCGAAATCATTTTTATTCAAAATGCCTGAGTTGTGGTGGATTTTTTAATTTAGATTGAAATCACCCGTCGACGATGGCATTGACGATGCATACAATGGAAACAGTATTCTGTCATTTCAAATTCCGTCGGAGGATCCTAAAACTTAGCATGGACCGGAATCAATAGTGGTGAGTGCCAGGCACTACCCGATTCGCGTCCTTCTTGCAGCGACCCCACCGTCGCAATGTTATGACAGCAATACGATGAAAGTCGTGCCTCTATGAGGTCACGACTTTTTTTATTCACATGGTGACAAATTTGCATTAAACAGACTGGCCGAGATTTTACCGGTTCTCAAAGAAAGTTGATTCGGTTCTTGAAGCCTGTTCTTGAAAATGACACAATCGATGTTCTTGAATTAATCATTGAATTCTCTGGGCTCGATCGTGTTTCATGAATGTATCTAAGACTTCTCTCGGCAGATCTTTTTCCCACTCGTTTCTGAAGTCGTTTTCCCGTTCAAAACTGTTTTTGAAAGGAAACATGTGGATCTGGCCGATCGCCGGAACGATTCTGCTGCTAGTGCTCGCCTTCATCGTGCGATCGGTTGTTGAACAATCGAGCAGGCAGACGGTTTCGGACAATCTGCAGACGATTCTCAATGCTGATGTGGCTGCATTGAATATCTGGCTGGAACGTGAAGAATCATTAGCGGAGGTCCTTGCCAATGAATCGCGGATTCAGAAACTGACGAATGAACTTGTCACAATCGACCAGCAGAATCCGGACGACCGCGAAGCCTTGCTGCATTCGAAAACGCTGGCAGAACTGCGGAATGAATTCAAATCAGAAATGGAACATCTGGGATATCTGGATGTGGGAATCTTCAGTCTCAACGGGAGAGTTTTAGTCTCTTCTCGTGACGAGCCGATTGGAAGAGCTGATTTGCCGATTCAGAAATCAGCTCTCGAGAAAGTGCGACAGGGAAAAGCCACGGTAACACGCCCCTTTGAGAGTCTGTTTGCACGCAAGACCGATTCAGGAGAAATAAAAGTCGGCTTACCAACAATGATTGCGATGGCACCGGTGAAGGATGATTCAGGGGCGGTTGTCGCGTCGTTAGCGCTCTTGATTCGGCCTGATATCAATTTTACCCGCATACTTTCTGTGGCGCGCGCAGGCCAGACAGGAGAGGCTTACGCTTTCGACCAGGATGGACTGATGCTGTCTCAGAGCCGGTTTGATGAAGAGTTGAAAATGATTGGCCTGATCCCGGACCGTGAGGATTCACATTCAATACTGAATGTGCAAATTCGTGATCCAGAGGTCAATATGGTCAGCGGCAATCGCCCCGCATTAAGGCTGGCGGAACGACCTTTAACTCAAATGGCCGCCGCTGCGGTGCAAAATCAGAGTGGTGTAGATGTCAACGGATATCGAGATTACCGGGGAGTTCCCGTGGTGGGAGCCTGGACGTGGCTGCCTGAATACGAAATGGGTGTCGTGACAGAAATGGATGTCGCAGAAGCTTATCGCCCTCTGTATTTATTACGCTACAGTTTCTGGGGGCTGTTTGGTCTGTTAGCTGCCGGGACTGTCGCCATTTTTATCTTTACTGTGATCGTTGCGAGGAAGGAACAGGAAACCCGCCGCGCTGTGATTAAAGCAAAGCGGTTAGGACAGTATGCATTGGGAGAGAAACTGGGTGAAGGGGGTATGGGGGTTGTCTATCGCGGCCATCACGCCATGCTCAGACGCCCGACGGCCATCAAGTTGCTGGATATTGAGAAAACCACCGATGAAGCGGTGGCACGCTTTGAGCGGGAAGTGCAGTTGACCAGCCAGTTGAATCATCCGAATACCATTGCCATCTATGATTATGGGCGCACGCCGGAAGGTGTGTTTTATTATGCGATGGAATTGCTGGAAGGCATCAATCTGGATGATCTGATTAAACAGTTTGGAGCACTGCCGGAAAGCCGCGTGATTCATCTGCTGAAACAGATCGCCGGTTCATTGTCTGAAGCACATAGTCTGGGCGTCATTCACCGGGATGTGAAACCGGCAAATATCTTTCTGACGCATCGCGGGGGCGTTTATGATTTCATTAAGTTGCTCGATTTTGGACTGGTCAAAGCCGTTGATGGGAGAGAGCAGGCATCCTTGACATCCACGAACTCAATGGCGGGTACACCTATGTATCTTTCTCCGGAAGGTATCAGCCATCCTGATTCCGTAGACGCCCGCAGTGACCTCTACGCCTTCGGGGCTGTCGCTTATTATCTGCTGACCGGCACGACCGTTTTCGATGGTAGTTCGATCATTGAAATCTGCATGAAGCATACCCAGGAGCAGCCAGAGACTCCTTCCAGGAGATTGGGAAAGCCGGTCTCAGAGGATCTGGAGCAAATCGTCATGCAATGTCTGGAAAAAGATCCAGCCAAGCGTCCACAGACAGCGGCAGAAATCCTTCAGGCACTCTCAGTATGCCAGCTGGACGGGAAATGGACGATTCAAGATGCCAGTGAGTGGTGGAAGCATAAAATGCAATTGGAAGTAACGTCGATTCAATCCGCTTCCCAGTTCAAACCAGCTCTCAGTTCTAAAGTGGATGCCACCTTGATCGTCAATCTTTCGCAAGAAGAGTAGACGTGCACTTTCGTTTCGTGTCCGTCATGAATTCAAATGGAGAAGATCTAACTTCGCCGCAGGAAAGTGCTGTTTTGAAAAACCTTCAGCGAATGTCACTCTTCATCGATTCCAGCGAGACGAAATTGGCAGGATTGTCATTTGAGGAGAGTGTAGAACTCGCACGATTTGCCAGAATTCCGGGTGCCGCGGTCTGACTGTGGTCGGTGCCTTTGTAGACCCCGAAATCATTAAAGAAAAATTTCTTGGCGATACGATAGGCCCAGCTCTTTTCGGGTACTTCGTTTCCGGGGGAATACTGCGAAGTGCGCGTTTCCAGATTTTGCAGTTCCTGCATTGCCTGTTTCCGGGCTGTGGTATCTTTGGCACCATGTTTATTCATCAGATCGATCAATAGATCGGGACGTTCCAGAATGATGCAGCCACGTGTGTTTTGCTGTACTACCTGTCTGAAGTCTTTCAGGAATTCAGATTGCACGAATTTTTCTTTCAGCGTTTTCGTTTGATCATGAATCGAATCCGTGGCAAACTGGATTACCGGGCATGGTTCAATGTCTCCCCAGGGATTAATATGGTGGCTGAGTCCCGTAGCAGCCGGGCAGAGTGCGGTGCCATCGTGATCAAAATAGGCATCGATCACAGCGATTGGTTTTCTGGCGCGAATATCCACCACAAATTTCCGCGCGCGTAACTGTTCTTCAGGAGAAAGCGCCAGCTCCGGGTTGGGCTCTGGTCCTGCGACGCGGTAGATATGATACCAGCAATACATCACGCCCATTTCGATCAGCTTATCAACCCATTCTTCGGTGAGTAAATCATCGATGTTGGATTTGCACAAACTGGTACAGACGCCTGTGAGCAATTTGTTATTCAGGCAGTTCTGGATCCCCTGCATGGTTTTTTCGTAGACATCATTGCGGCCTCTGCGGAGGTTGCTGATGATTTCGTTGCCTTCCACACTGATCAGGGGAGTGGCATTACCCAGCTTGCGGAGCTTTTTAGCGATTTCGTCCGTGATGAATTGACCGTTTGTAAAAATCTGAAAGTAACAGTCAGGGTGCCGTTCCAGAATTTCGAGTAACTGAGGGTGCATAAACGGCTCTCCCCCCAATATCCCGAAAAAGGAATTTCCCATTTCCTTTGCTTCGGTAATCAGCCGCGACATGGCCTCGACATCTATTTTTTCCTGCTTGGCTGCGACATCGACCCAGCATCCCTGGCAGCGCAGGTTGCAGCTGTTAATCACGGAGATGTAGAGAAAGGGGGGGAAGAATTCTCCTCGCTTCAACCTTTTTTTATGCTTGTGAACCGAGAGAGCGCCTTTGAACCCAAAATTATAAGCCAACTTCCAGACGAGCCTTTTATCTGTTTCCAGCAAGACACGTTTGGCCATTTTTAAATACATAGAAGATCTCAGTTCTGTAGAAGAAGCTAAGTTGGTGAACAAAAATTGTTCATTCCCATCAATTCTACTCAGTCGGGAGCCGGGAAGCACCTGTTTCCATAAAAAATACTCAGAATTTTTGCATAGTACACAAACATTACAGCTCTCACTGTAAATTGCATGAATTTCATGGTATAAGGCATTGATCTAAAAATTCTTTTTTTGACTTTGCAGTATAATTCTTATACTTTCTAAGTTTAAATAAAAACAGATCTAGCCGCTCACATTGTTAAAGACATTAATCATTCCTATTCAAATTGTTTTAGAGCTCGAGGCAATTGATGGAGTTAGTTGGACGAAGATACGATACCTATGAAGCTGTCAGCATAACGATCAAAGAAGACAAAATCTCTTCGATTGAACTGCTGCCCGATTCCGAAGCAGCAGGGCTTCCTTTTATCGGCCCTTCCATGTTTGACCTGCAAATTAATGGACACGGAGGCATCTGGTTCAATAAACCGGGATTGACCGTCGAAGAAGTTTGTCAGGTTCTGGAGAAGCATTATCAGTATGGTATTACCAGACTCTGTCCGACTCTGATTACAAGCTCTTTCGAAGATTACGTCAGTGGTTTTTCTGCGATCCGGGAAGCGTGTGAAGAATACCCCTGGGTTGATCAAATGGTTCCCGGCTGTCATCTGGAGGGGCCCTATATCTCACCGATTCAGGGACCACGGGGCGCTCATCCCTTGGATCAGGTGCGTGCTGCTGACTGGGATGAATTTTCCCGATTGCAGGAGCTTTCAGGAAATCGAATTCGTTTGATTACGTTGGCTCCCGAAGTGGACAATGCGATTCCTTTTATCAAAAAGGCGGTCGCTTCCGGTGTCGTGGTTTCGATTGGTCATACTGCTGCCGAGCCGGAACAGATCATCGAAGCGGTTGATGCGGGCGCGCGGTTAAGTACCCATCTGGGCAATGGCGCCCATGGAACGTTACGTCGGCACCCGAATTATATCTGGGAACAATTGGGAGAACCCCGGTTGATGGCCAGCATTATTACCGATGGGCACCATCTCCCTGCCAGTGTGGTCAGGACGATTATTAAAACCAAAGGGCTCGAGAACACTATTATCACCTGCGATGCCTCCGGTCTGGCAGGATTACCCCCTGGAATTTACGACGAAGGCTCGGTCAAAATGGAAGTCCTGGAAGATGGACCGATTGTGATTGCTGGTCAGCGTCAATTGCTCGCCGGGTCGGGCCTGGAGACGGATTCCTGTGTCACGACTGCCATCGATATGGCAGGGATTACCCTGCAGGAAGCACTGGATATGGCGGGGCTGAATCCCGCACGTTTACTGGGATTTGAGCAAATCCGGCTCGAAGTCGGCTCTAGAGCTGATCTCATATTGTTCCATTACGATGGTCCCGGCTCCCGTTTCAATCTGCAAACCACACTCTCATGTGGAACCGTCAAATACGGAACACTGCTGGTCAATTCCTGAATCGATTCCGGTTAGAACGAATACTCATTTCGTCTCGCAGAAAAAATTGAAAATATTTTCTGCTCGCGTGTTCACTGATTCCATTCCGCCAATTTTGATGTTAT
>NZ_CALFPF010000381.1 GCF_937919775.1 uncultured Gimesia sp. | reverse complement strand
AATCACTGCAAAACCAATAATCCGACATTTTCATACTGATGTATTTTAATTCGGTTCAATATGACTCAGCTGAAACAGCGGATGTCAGAACCCAGGAAGTCATTCATTGCGCTACGTGCGCCTCTGATTGCCTGGCTACTGCGCACACTGATGAACGAAGAATTAATTGCAGCGGGCAATTGACAACATCTTGCGATTCAAACGGAGACCCTGGAATGGACTTTGAAACACTGATCAATATCAGGTCGTTAGAAGAAAGTGATGACGAAGAGCACGAGCCCCTGTTCCAATATCAGTCAACGTCTTGCTGTACTCAGAATTGAGAAGAAAAATTAGGGCCGGCAGGACTCGAACCTGCAACCAACAAATTATGAGTTTGCTGCTCTAACCGATTGAGCTACGGCCCCAAGTTGTTTTCTGGTCATCATTTATACTACACGGCTCAGCAGCGGATTCAAATCCGTTTCAGCCTCTGAATGTTCGTGCGGGGGGAAGGCGATAGCTTACTGGAGACCCCGGTGACTGTCAAAGCTATGAGCCGGGAAAGCCGTAATCCTGCCTAACTTTCCGTCAATTTGACGCTTCTGTTGATCTCTGACACGCGACAGGGTAAACAGGATCCTGCGATGTCCTCTTTTTCTTCCGAAAAACCTCTGTTGCAGGAGGCCTGCTTCCAGTATGTTTCGCGCCCCTCTCTATTACCTGCTGCTGTTACATATCGGCTTCATGCCCGCATACGTCGCTTCTGCGCAGGCAGAAGATCAGACTGCGAAAACAACGCCGTCTGCCCCCATTCGTGTGGGAACAGTCATCGACGGGCACATTCACCCGGCTCTGTGTCGTGCGGCCAACGGCGATCTGCTAGCCGTCTATAACGAAAACGGGGGCGGCGGCAAAGAACTGTTGCTCTCTCGTTCGACCGACGGCGGCCTGCACTGGTCGACCAGCCAGCCCATTCCCAGCATCAAAGACTGTTCGATTTATCCCGGTTCACTCACCACACTCAAGAGTGGTGAAATTGTACTGCACTGGTCCTGTTATCGCGTGGAAGACAAACGCCGCTGGCGCGTGCCCCAGTTTTGCACATCAAAAGATAACGGCGTCACCTGGTCCCCCGTCACAGAAATTCCAATGGAGGATCTGACGAACTATACCTGCCTCAGACATCCGATTCTCGAACTCGATGCCGACCGCTGGGTCTGCCCCTTTTATGATCGCACGGTCATTTATCACCGCAAATCAAATACGGTTTCTTCGTTCGGCGATGGTCGGAATCACGGCATGGTCCCGCTGGTGCAGACAACCAGGGGAACATTCATCAGCGGCGCGCCACAAGCCAGTTCCCCCGTCCCCGCCGGTAAACCGGGAAACATGGTGTACGGCCTGCGTTCCACCGATCAGGGACAAAGCTGGACCGCGTTAAATAATCTCCCCTACTTCGGCGTCGCCGGTTATGATTTGACGGCTCTGAAAAACGGGAACCTCGTACTGACTTCGATTCTGTACGGCGTGGGCCGCGATGACGAATGGGCCTATGAACTGACGCTTTCACACGATGAGGGGCAGACCTGGGACAAAACAAATTCCGTCATCATTTATAACCCGGGGCGTCCCATCAAAGGCCGCGGCTGGCCACGCACGGTGCAAATTGACGAGCACACACTGGGCACGCTATTTTATGACCTCGATCCCCAACAGACAGGAGGCCCCGGCGTCTTTTTCGTGCGGACCCCTTTTGTCGCATTTCAACCAATGCAAAAAAACTAATTCGTCGCACGGGCAATCTGACTCGACCGCCACGCTTCTGCATACAGGCCAAATCCAATCTGCACCGGACGCGCTGCATCTTGCAATAATTTTGTCAATTCTGGATCAAAGGGAGAAACGCCGCGTGCTCTGAGCAGACTGGCTGCCTGCAAGGAAACCGCCTGATCATAGTCTGCCAGACTTTTGAGTAATGCTTCCAGATCGTCTGGATGTTGAGTCACTAATCGTTCTGCATACGCATGCGCGGTCGTTTTTTTGCCGTCGGCGTCGGCGTCAATCCAGACCGCGCCCGTCGAACCCACCACGTGTGATTTGTATTCCGGAGCATCCGGCTGATACGGTTTGGCGAGCGGCCAATAAAGGCCAGACACGCCGAGCCCCGTCGCAATCGCCACCAGATGACAATCATTGGGTAACGGCTTCAGTTTCCAGGTCCCTTCCCATTTCACGCCCCCCTGGTCTTTGGAATCGATCTTTTCCCGACGAACCAATTCCCCGTTCGCATACAGGCTGATCTGATCTGCGCTGACCCACCACGGTCCCGAAACGGTGAGACTCACTTCCAGATCCTCAGAGGCAGGCACCAGTTCTCCCGGCCCATATTTGCCGTTCACTTTGATTTGTGTGAACAATCCGTAAGAGAGCAGCACCTTGCCGTCCACGAAGTTTTGAATGGTTTGGCTGACATCAATTTTCGCGGGATCTTTATCATCCGCCTGAATGTACGTCCGCGCCTGGCCCACGATATAACGGCTGACATCATGCGAATCGCTACAACCCACCGGCGTTAAAAACAAACCCCGGTTCAGTGCACCAAACCAGTCGCAATACAACTGCATGAAATCAGTTTGCGTCGCACCGGAGTTGATAATTTCCATCGCGTTCGCCCGCAACCGCCAGCCATCCAGATTTTCCCCGGTTAAACTGAGATGATTCCTGGGATCGAAGGGACGATACTTCGAATGGATATCGCGAGCATGATTCAAAATCGCCACTTTGACGTTCGGCGTCTCATAAATACTATCAAAAACCCCATCCCAGTCGGGCAGTTTATAATCGGGAATCGGCCCCTCTGCCTGAACGGGAAATACATTAAAGTGCCCCCACTTGGTGGTGACTTCGTTTCCGATGACCGGTGTAAAATACTGCCGTACGTTCAATTTTCGAGATAACGGTTCGTAGTCGATTTGCTTGTTATGATCGGTGGCAATGGGAAACTCAATCTGCTCCCCCGCCAGCGTCAGCATGCGTTCTTCCATTGAACAGTCGCCGTGCCCGGAATGAGTCAGCGTGTGAATGTGCGTATCGCAGCTGACATAACCTTTGGTATCGACTTCGCGGTTGATCTTGAGCTGGACCTTTTTCTCATCGCCGACTTTCAATTCCACCGTCCGAAAATCAACGCCATATTCAAAACCCCGCCCGGCAGCGATGATATACGTACCGGCCGGCAAGCGAAATTGAGTTTTCCCCTCGCTGAGATACATCACCCCGGTCCTTACCGCCTGCCGTTCGTTCGACTGCGCCGTCGTCGCCACCAGCGTCTTGTCGATATTCACAATCGTAACGCGACAAGGAAGCGGCTTCCCCGATTGACCATCGACGACTTCGATCGAAAGCTGCGCCTCCGCCAGAACCTGCTGCTTCGATCCGGGAAAGTAAACGATTTCTCCCACGCGAATATCATCCGGGTCCAGCTTACCCGATTGAAATATCCGCAACTGATTCTTGCCTGTTTTGACTGTATTGGGGGGAACAGCCAGCAGCAGCTGTTGATCATTCGCATCCGGAACCAGTTTCCCGAGCACGGTGCCGTTCAGCTCGACACTCCAGCCTTGCTTCACATCGTCCTGCCTCAACAGGAGCGTGGCTTCACTCGGATTCGCTTCAGCCTCGAACGGAACCGACAACTCTTTCTGCTGGCCCGATTCCGGAAACGTCGACCACTCACGTTCGCCCGCGCTGCGCAGGTGAATCATCTTTGAAGTGACGATCACCGACTCGCCTGCCATCACCGTTCCAGTCACAGCCAGAGAGAATAAAAGAGTCAATAATGTTTGTTTCATCATCACAAGCGACTTTCCAGCGGGCAGTTTCATTACGGTTTCATTTAACGGAGCCATCAATGACTGCGGTTTCTTTTTTCGTACTTTGCAACAGATACGCCAGCAGGTCATGCAGTTGCTGCGGCGATAAGATTTCCAGCAGGTTTGCCGGCATCAGCGAAAGCGGCGACTGTTTCTGTTCTTCGATCTCCTCTTTGGAAATCGTAAATTCCTTCCCTTTATTATCGACAAAAACTAGAACGGCTCCCTCTTCCCGCCGCTTCAGTCCCGAGAAGACTCTCCCGGCGTCGGTAATAATCGTGGTCGTGCGGAAATTGATATCGACCGCGCGATTGGGATCGAGCACATCTTCCAGTAAGCGTTCCAGGCCCCGATTACCAATTCCATCCAGCTGCGGACCGACCACGGCCCCCTTGCCGGCCAGTTGATGACAGACGGCACAGTTCTTCTCGAACACCGTTTGACCATTTTCGAGAGACAGCTTGAATGCCTCATGCGATTTCAAATGGGTGGCGATATTCTCCTGTGTTTTTTTCTCTCGCGGGGGCAAGGCACTGATTAATTTCTGCACGCGTGTTTTGAGACTTTGATCAGCCGCCTGTTGAATTTGAATCTGAATCCCCGGCTCCGTCAGCAGTTGAGGCGCAACGATGCCTTTTTCTGCATAGCTCACCAGTTGGTCGGCTCCCTGTGGTTGCTTGGATAAGACCTCCGCCAACTGAGTCTGCAGACGAGAGGGATAGGACTTAAATGCCCGCTGAAACAGAGCATCAAGCTGATCCAGTTTCTGGTGAATCACTGCCTGAATGACGGCGTTTTGAAAAACATCTGTCGCAGCAACCTGCACCGCTGGCAGAGGAAACAGCGGCCGAAATGCGTCGGTTCCATCCACTGTGATCACAGCCAGCGCCAACTCATTCATCAGACCTGGATCAAGACGTTCCGCAGACAACAGGTCAACCAGCTTCTCACGGGCCGCACGCATGTGGAACTGCTGCACCAGAAACACAGCCGCCGACAGACGACTGTTCTGTTGCTGCAGACTGATCGGGGGCACGGAAACAATCGCCGGCTGAAATCGCCCGACCGCCAACCAGGCATACGCCTTTCCGGTATCGCCGTCCACAATTTCCAGATAACCCTGCTCACCCGCAAACTCTTTCAAATCCCAGCTTACTTTTTGGGCCAGATCATTGCGCGGCGCAGAGACACGCTTGATTACGCTGTGGTCTTTCGACCGTTTCAATTGCACATAATTCAGACCATGATCGGGTTGTTTGGGAAAGCCGACATGCCCTGCGATATAAAATTCCAATTGAGCGGGGATCTTAAAATCAGCGGAAACCAGACGACCGGTAGCCTGTTCTCCGGCAGTTAGACTGCAGAAAAACGGGGACGCCTGATCGCCGTCCGCAGACGCCCGCTGCTGCACACCCCAGGGATTCGCATGCTCCCCCTCAACAACAGGCAGGTTCACCCATTGATTCGGCTGGTCGGCATTCGCCGCCAGCAATTTGTCTGTAAGCTGCATGGCCCACGCCGTGAGCGCGGGATCAAACTTCAATCCCTTTTGCTGGTATCCCTGCAGCACGGCTTTGATGATCTCAACCTGCAGATCCAGATCGCCGGCTAATTTCGTGCGGGCCAGCTCGATCATGTGCGGTAACTTATCTGCCGGTAAATAACGGACGATATGCCGAAAGTAATCGGGCAATACTCGTTGATCAATCTGCTCCGTTTGCAGGGTTTGAATTAAATACAAGGCCGCCTGCTCTGTCGGCACGGCCAGAGAGAGCTGTGCCAGTTCTCGTCGCTGTGCTGAATTCAAAGTTGACCAGTCCAACTGCTTGAAGACCAGAGAATCACGAATCTGCAGCATCAACGCCCGCCGCACGACATACTCTAGATGATTGTCTTCCGCAGGTACTCTCTGCCGCAATGCAAACAACGGCTGAATGTTTTCCAGATTCGGATGCAATCCCAGAGCTTCAGCAGCCGCCCGTTGCACGAAGGCATTTCCATCTTCCAGTGCGTGTACCATCTGTAAGCGATTCTGCTCATCCCAGGAGGTTCGTTCAGCAAGTATTTTCGCCGCATGAATCCGCACCAGTTCGGAGGGACTCGAAACGGCCTGCGAAATCAATTCATCCTTCAGCGCTCCCAGTCGAAACAAAACCCACAACGCATGCACGACAATCGTCGGCTGTTTCGCTTCGACGACCGCATGCTGCAAAGGCTCAATTACTGCCTGCCCCTTTTGATCTGAAAGATAATCCGTAATCAGCATGCGCGTCGTCAAATTCGGAGAACCCAGTAACTCAATCAACTGCGGGACACTTAATTTTGAATAGTCAACGTGTGTGTAATCTTTACCTTTACAAACAATCCGCCAGATGCGACCACTGTGACGATCGCGGCCCGGATGATCCAGGGGCACTTCATAGTGGCCGATAATTTTATTGTAGAAGTCCGCAACATACAGCGCGCCGTCCGGTCCCAGCCGGACATCAACGGGACGAAACCAGGGATCAGTGGTCGCCAGAAAATCGGGTTCTTCTTTCGCAACAATCGTCGAACCATGATACACGGGCGAATTGCGATTCAGACGGCAGGTCATCACATTGCCACTGAAGAAATTGCCCTGATACTCCTGTGGGAACTGTGCTCCCGAAATTATTTCTACGCCCGCAATCGCCGTCGAACCATGCAGGTGATCCATCATCTGTTTGACGAAGCCCAGGCCATCGTCGGGCTTGCCGAAGCTCGGATAATAGCCGCCGCGCAAGATTTGATAGATCGGTTTGGAATGACAGTCCGCGGTAAACAGGTTCCCTTTTTCATCGAACGTGGAGCCGAAGGGGTTCACCTGCCCGTGCGTAAAATGTTCGATGCGGGAACCATCGAGCCGCATCCGATACGTGTTCCCCGAATGCATTTCGATTTTGTGACCATCGCTGCCGCTCACACTCGTCTGATTATTAAATCCGTGATTCGCATACAGCCAGCCGTCGAAGCCTCGCCGAAACGAATTATTCATGCCGTGCGTATCACGTTCAAAACCCATCGGGCCAAACAGCCTGGTCACCTTGTCGGCTTTGTCATCGCCGTCGGTATCTTCGTAAAACGAAATATCGGGAATGCTGAAAGCGATTACACCATTCTTGTACGGATACAGGCCCATCGGAATATTCAGGCCTTCTGCAAACGTGGTGATTTTGTCGGCCCTTCCATCGCCGTCCGTATCTTCGAGAATCTTAATCGTGTCCTTGCCCTTAGCGCCCGGCTGGACGGGATACGGGTATTCGCTGGAATCCGTGATCCAGAGGCGGCCCTTGATGTCAAACGCCATGTTCAACGGCTTTTGAATCTCAGGCTCGGCTGCCACCAGTTGAATTTCAAACTCGGCAGGCAGCGTGAATGCTTTCAAGGCGTCTTGAGGAGACAGCGGCTCGGTGGGACGAATGAATTCCCGAAACGGATCACCGGTTTTTTGAGCGTAAAGCGAGTCATTTGTGAACAGACAAAAGCCCATCGCCAGGAACAACAGGTAGAGCGCACCGGATGTTTGTTTCATTGTTGATTCACCATAGGATATAAAATAGAAAAACCCGCCTGCTGTGTTCATATTCCATGAAACAGCAGGCGGGTTCAATCGTAAAGGATCAACCAGGCAGAATCAATCAGAAGCTATTCAAGTTCTTTGATATATATGTTACGGAACTGCATCAGACTGCTGGCGGGGCTGAAGGTTCCATCTTTCATTTTACCGCCATGATGCTGAAACGCGATCGGCCCCTGCTCTGGCACGTCAGGCAGTTGCGCATTTTCGAGAACCATCTTGTTGTTCATGATTACCGTCAAACGATCTTTGACCATGATGATAATGCACTTGTTCCACTCGCCCACCGGTTTGTCGGCATTCACTTTTGGTGTGACACCGGCTCTGACTTCTGGCGACAGACTTTGATTGCGGCGGTACGAATACACTTCGCCGGAACCGAGGGGCCAGCACCACATATTGACCTGTGCCTTGGAAGTGCCCCGCAGATAAATCCCCGAGTCAGCATTAGGAAGTTCCACCGTGATGACATTGCCCTTGGCGTCTTTGAGTTCCGAACCGTCGGCCAGAACGATCGGTACTTTGTATAAACCGGTGGTCTCTTTGATCCGCCATTCCAGACTCAAAATGAAATCGCCATACTCTTTTGCGGTCCAGAGATTTTTATCCCCTTTGGCTTCGCTCTGCGCGTCGTAGTCGATCACACCATCTACAACTTTCCAATGTCCGTTGTCCCCTTCGGGAACCACCCAGCCGGTAAAATCTTTGCCGTTAAACAGCGAAGTATAACCCGGATGTAAGAGATCCTCTGGTGATATTTTGATAATCGCCCCATCGGTAACTCCCCCCTCGCGCGGCAGACTTTTCTTTTGCCCAAAGACATCTGCCTGATTGAGTACCGGTAACACTGCGATCACACACAGACTCAATAATAATTTCTTAGCCCCGAAATTCATGGCTACCCTTTTCTCAAAACTGTTTACGAAAGCAGTATGCACCCCATGCCTGCTGTGACATTCATTATGCCTGCTGTGACATTCATTTCCAATCATCCTACAAGAACAGTGATCCCCTTCCCACCCAAATACGCAACTTTGTTAAGAGAATTCGGTGTATCTTTGTGCCACCCACCGATTTCGCAGCGAATGAAATTGATTTCCCGCTCCTCGCCGATTAACGTAATACGATGGACCCGGAATTTTTGATTCCCCCCGTCTCACTTGAATTCGAAAGATTTCATTCATGCGCGCTCTTTCTTCCCTGCCGGTTCGAAAGTTTTTTTGCTTGATCTGCGTCGGCATGATCATCGCGATTCAATTCACGCCCTGCTCACTGTATTCAGAAGAAACAAAACTCTCCTCACAGGAACAATTCTTTCTGCAAAAAATTCGCCCGCTGCTCGAGCATAAATGCCTCGGTTGTCACGGAAAAACACCGGACGACATTAAAGGCGAATACATCATGCTGAACCGCGAAGCCCTGATCAAAGGGGGGGAATCGGGAGCACCGGCCATCGTCGTGGGAAAACCGGAACAGAGCCCGTTCTGGAATGCGGTCACCTGGAAAGACGAAACTATTCAGATGCCCCCGCAGGAACGCAACCGGCTGAACGCCGCCGAAATCGCCGACCTGAAACAGTGGATCGCAGACGGCGCTGTCTGGTCAGATCAGAAACTGATTCCTCAAAATTCCCAAGCCGGCTCCTCCGCTGAAATCGTGATGTCCACTTCAGGCGGCCAGAGCCCGACCTGGACCAGTCGCACCTATCAGCCCGAAGATATCTGGGCCTATCAGCCCATCCAGCGCCCGGCGGTTCCCTGGGAAGCGCTCGAGGGCAAACACTCCGGCGAGCGACATCCGATCGACGCCTTCATTCAACAGAAACTCAACCAGAAACAACTCGTCTCGTCAAAACCCGCCGACCGAAAATCGCTCATTCGCCGCGCCACTTATGATTTAACCGGTCTGCCGCCGACTGTAAAACAGGTCGATGAATTTCAAAATGCAGATACAAAAACAGCATGGCCACAACTAATCAAACGCCTGTTACAAACGCCGCAATACGGCGAGCAGATGGCGCAGACGTGGATCGACGTCGTACGCTATGCTGACACCAGCGGTTTTGCAAACGACTATGAACGCCCCAACGCCTGGCGCTATCGCGATTATCTCGTCCGTAGTTTCAATGCCGATAAACCCTACGATCGTTTTATCATCGAACAACTGGCCGGTGATGAACTGGACTCGGAAGATCCGGAAATGCTGATTGC
The DNA here is from genome assembly GCF_937919775.1 of uncultured Gimesia sp. GTDB lineage: Bacteria > Planctomycetota > Planctomycetia > Planctomycetales > Planctomycetaceae > Gimesia. The sequence continues at coordinate 4,044 of NZ_CALFPF010000381.1, read as the reverse complement.
CACCGGCTTTTTGCGTAGTGGCCCCTGGGAGCATACGGGAATGAGCGTCGCCGCCGTCACCCGCCAGCTCTTTCTGGATGACATCACCCAGAGTGTCGGCGTCAGCTTTCTCGCACACAGTTTCCGCTGTGCCCGATGCCACGACCACAAATTCGATCCTGTCCCCACTCGCGATTACTACCGCATTCAAGCCGTCTTCGCCCCGGTGCAGTTCGCCGATCGCAAAGTCCCCTACCAGCCTTACGAAAACATTGCCGGCTTCGCGGAAATGAAAGTCCGTACCGAAAAGTTAATTCAGGAAACCAGAGAAGAACAACAGAGATTCAAAGAGAAAACCGATGCGGCCATCGCCGCCTGGCTGAAAAAAGAAGGCTATAAAAACCTGAAACAAGTGGACGCGGACAAACGGCCGCCGCTCCGCTGGTTCGGCCTCACTGAACTCGAAAAAAGTCTGCTGAAAATCAATAACAAACGTATCGACTACTTTGAGCGGGAACTCAAGCGGTACGAGCCTTATGCCTTCAGTGTTTACAATGGACCGCCGAATCATTATCAATCCACGAAAGCCATCAATCTCATCCCTGATCTGAAAAAACAAGAGGGAGAGCTCGAGCAGACCTTTATCCTGGCCGGCGGTGCCGTGACCGCGCCGACGGAAAAAGTCACGCCGGGAGTGCTCAGTGCCGTCGCGGGTTCGAATGATCTCGAGGAACCCAACGCCTGGAATACGATTCCCAGCGCTCAGGAAGGCCGACGCCTGGCACTCGCCCGCTGGATCGCCAGTTCGAACAATACGCTGACAGCGCGTGTGATCGTCAATCGCATCTGGCAGATGCATTTTGGCACCGGATTGGTCGCGACTCCGAACAACTTCGGTCAAAAAGGAGCCAAGCCATCGCATCCCGAATTGTTGGACTGGCTCGCAACCTGGTTCATGGATCATGGCTGGTCGATCAAACAACTGCATCAGTTGATTATGACTTCAGACACATATCAGCAAAGCAGTCATCCGGTGAATCCGGAACAGGTTCAGACCCTGGACCCGAAGAATCAGTTACTGTCTCACTTCCCCACGCGCAGAATGACCGCCGAGCAACTTCGGGATTCACTGCTGTTGATCACAAACGAACTGAATCCGGAACGGGGTGGCCCCGGCGTCTTTCCCGAAATCAACTGGGAAGTCGCGCTGCAACCGCGGCACATCATGGGATCAGTCGCCCCCGCTTATCAGCCGATGCCCCGTCCCGCACAACGCAATCGGCGGACCTTGTATGCCTTTCGTTATCGCACGCTGTCCGACCCGCTGCTGGAAGTCTTCAATCGGCCGGGTAGTGAATCCTCGTGCGAACGCCGGGATGAAACCACGGTCACCCCGCAGGCCTTTGCACTGTTCAACGGACAGTTCACACACGATCGCGCGATTGCCCTGGCGCACAAAATCAGACAGGAAACGAATTCAAAGCCAGCAGCGATTGAGCAAATTTTCCAGACGGTCGTACTGCGATCTCCTGAACCAGCCGAGTTAGCCGTCACACTCAAGCATGTCACTGAGATGCAGGACTATCACCGGGCGCACCCGCCACAGAAAGTCTCGCTGCCCCGTGAAGTCAAACGGGAAATGATTGAAGAATTGACGGGCGAATCATTTGCCTGGACCGAGAAACTGGATCTGGCTGACGGCTACATTCAGGATTTAAAACCCTGGGACGTCGATGCCGAAACCCGCGCCCTGGCGGAACTGTGCCTTGTTCTGATGAATTCCAACGAATTTGTTTATTTGCGATAAAAATCCCATGCACCGATTACAACGACGCGATTTTCTGTACGGTATGAGTGCCAGTCTCGGCACGGTAGCGCTGAACGCCCTGCTCCAGGCAGAAGAGAAATCCGCACCGAAAACACCGAATCCGGTTTTAGAAAAACCGCTGGCGCCGCGCGATCCGCATTTCAAGCCCCGCGCCAAAGCCTGTATCTTTCTGTTTATGGAAGGGGGCCCGAGCCACATCGATACGTTCGATCCCAAGCCGGCTCTGGAAAAACTGCATCTCAAAGAGTTCGTCCGCGAAGACAAACAGGTCTCTGCGATGGCCAGCGGCAAACGCTATTACATCAAGAGCCCTTTCCAACATCGACAGGCGGGCGAGTCGGGAATTTCACTCTGCGAACACTTTTCGCATCTGTCCGAAGTGGCTGATGAATTGTGCATCTATCACGGCCTGCAAGCCGAATCTATCAACCACCCCACTGCCTGCTACCATATGAATACCGGCAATCGCTTTGGTGGCGACCCGGCGGTCGGATCGTGGATGACTTATGGACTGGGGACCGAAAATCAGAATCTGCCCGCGTTCATCGTACTGCCCGAAGTCGCGTATCCTCAGGGAGGTTCTGCGAACTGGTCGAACGGATTTCTGCCCGCATACTTTCAGGGAACCGCCCTGCGCTCCCACGGATCGCCGATTCTCGATTTGAATCCCCCCGCCCACGTCACGCGTGAGACACAACGCAAAAATCTGGATCTGCTGGCCAAACTGAATCAGGCCGACATGCAGCGCCATCCGCATGAAGAACTGCTCGCCGCCCGCATGGAGTCCTACGAACTGGCCTTTCGCATGCAGGCGCAAGTCCCCGATATCATCAATCTGGACAAGGAAACCAGACAGACTCAGGAAATGTACGGCCTCGGCCAACCGGAGACCGACAGTTTCGGCAGACGCTGTCTGCTGGCACGAAAACTGGTCGAGGAAGGCGTCCGCTTCGTTCAGATCTACGCCGCCGGCTGGGATTCGCACGATTATCTCGAACGCTCACACAAAGCCCGTATGCAGGCCGTCGACAAACCGGTTGCAGCGTTATTAAAAGACCTGAAAGCCCGAGGCTTATTGGACGAAACGCTGGTCGTCTGGACGGGCGAATTCGGCCGCTCTCCCGATAATGGCATTCGCAGCGGAAGACAGGCCGCCGGCCGCGATCACAACGCGAAAGGCATGGCACTCTGGATGGCGGGAGGGGGCGTGAAAGCCGGTCATCGCATCGGCGCGACAGACGAAATCGGTGATCACGCTGTCGAAGTCGTCAACCCCATCCAAAACCTGCATGTCACTTTGGAACATATTATGGGCCTGGATGACAACCAGCTCACCTATTTCCATGAAGGCCGCTTCAAAGTCCTCAGTCAGACCGGCGGCGCCGTGATTAAGGAACTCCTCGGCTAAAGAGCAGTCACTCTTGTACGAGCGATTTCACCATCCGCAAGTGAGGGATGGATACGGCAAGGAACTCTTCGCCAACTGCAGCATAACCCAGTTTTTCATAAAACCCGACGGCCGTCGATCGCGCTTCCAGTTCAAGCGACTCCACTCCCTGCTGCTTGAGGTCCAGTTCCATGTTCTGCAGTAACTGCCTGCCAACGCCCTGCCTTTGATACTCCAGCGCGACCGCCATCTGGCGCAGTTTTGCTTTCTTCGGAGAAACAGGAATCGCCAGCGCACAGGCCACGACGCGGTGCTCTATAATCATGCCAAAATGCCAATACCCGGATTCCGCTGCCAGATCTTCTGTGAATAAATCCAACCCCAGAGGCTTGCGCAAGATTTCATTTCGAAGTTCGCACGCCTGATCGTACCACTCTGATTGAAACGCGATCCGTTCAAATTGCATCACACACCCATTCCACTTTCAATGCGATCAGAATCGCGATCAGGTTCGGCTTGATTGTAAATGACGGTTGAATGATGTAAACCATCTCTATACCCCCCCGATGTGATTCATAACGCGGCCATTTTCACCACGCCTCTGCACCACACCATACTTAAGTTTCCTCTTCAATATAAATACCAATGACATTATGAACATTGAACAATTCTCGAAAAACTCGACTTTCGCCATTTTTTCGAGGCAAAAATCTTCTAGCCCATGCTGTATTCAATAAAGGACTAAGTTTTTTCAGAGATTCTCGCGCAGCGCTTGAGTGAGGGTAAAAGTAATGACGGTTGTTACCGACCGAACGACTGAATTTATCATGCTGTTCTCGCGGCACAGCCA
>NZ_CALFPF010000380.1 GCF_937919775.1 uncultured Gimesia sp. | reverse complement strand
GCCACCGCAGGGCAAGATGGTCAAGTCAGGCTGTATGAAACCAAGACGGGAACACTGAAAAAAGCATTTGTGCCAGTACCCCTGCAAACCAGCCAGACGCCGGTGGCTCAGGAAACAGCATCCAGCCAGAAACGAAAACTGGTTGTGGTCGATGTGAATCAGAAAAAACTGCCTGCCGAAACTTTTTCGAATGTTGATCCCCTTGTAAAGCTGGAAATCCAGCCTGCGGCCGGCACGATTGCACAAAAGTATGATACGATCCAGTTTCTCGTGATTGGTCATTTAAAGTCCGGAGCCAAAACAGATCTGACACGTCTGGCAAAAATGGATGTGAACAATAAAGAAATCATCCATGTCTCACCAACGGGTCTGGTACGGGCGTTTCAGCCGGGAACGGCAGACGTCAGTTTCAGTCTGCAGGGACAACAGGCAACTTCCAAAATTACCGTAGCAGCATTTCCGGCAGCTTACCGACCTGATTACTGGCGCGATGTCGCGCCGGCCTTTACAAAAATGGGCTGTAATTCCGGGCTCTGTCATGGAGCAAATAAGGGAAAAGACGGTTTTAAACTTTCCTTGAGAGGCACCGATGATCTCTTCGATTTAAGGGCGTTCACCGATGACCTCAAATCGCGACGCGTGAATCTGGCATCACCTGAACAAAGTCTGATTTTGTTGAAAGCCATCGCCGAAGTTCCGCATAAAGGCGGTCAGGTGGCAATCGCCGGTGATGCGCATTATGAAATTGTGTCGTCCTGGATCAAAGAGGGAACACCTTTGAAAGAGGATGCGCCTCGGGTAGCCAGTATTCAGATTTCTCCCGAAAACCCCGTTGTCCCGCGGGCAGGTCTGCTACAGCAGTTCCGGGTGCTGGCCACGTATAACAATGGCGAAATTCGTGATGTCACTTCCGATTCGTTTATCGACTGCAGTAATATCGAAATCGCCAAAATGCATCATGGCGGTATTGCGGAAGTGCTCAGACGGGGGGAAGCGCCTCTGCTGGCCCGCTATGAAGGCAAGTATGCCGCGACGACCGTGACCGTCATGGGAGATCGTTCGGAGTTTGCCTGGAAACAGCTTCCGGTCTACAACTATATTGATGAACTGGTCGATAATAAACTCAAGAAAACCAAGACTCTGCCCTCGGATCTCTGTACCGATGCGGAATTTATTCGCCGGATTTACATCGACTTAACCGGGCTGCCTCCCACAATTGATGATGTCAAAGCGTTTCTGGCTGACAAACGCGAGTCGAATCTCAAACGAAATGCACTGATTGATCATCTGCTGAGCAGCAAGGATTTTGTTGAACACTGGACGAACAAATGGGCTGACCTGCTACAGGTCAATCGAAAATATCTGGGGACCGAAGGATCCAAACTCTTCCGGGACTGGATCCAAAAATCCGTGGCCGATAACGTTCCCTACGATCAGTTCGCCTATCAGGTTCTCTCTGCTTCTGGTTCCAATAAAGAGTTTCCCGCTGCTTCGTATTTCAAGATTCATCGTACTCCCGAAGACACGATGGAAAACACGACGCATTTATTTCTGTCCATCCGCTTTAACTGCAATAAATGCCATGACCATCCGTTTGAGCGTTGGACTCAAGACCAATATTACGAAACATCGGCTTTCTTCGCTCAGTTAGGGCTGAAGAATGCTCCAGAGAGTAAGGGACGGACGATTGGCGGTACCGCCGTCGAAAGTGGGAAACCTTTATTCGAAGTCGTCTTCGATAAAACAGAAGGCGAAATGATTCACGAACGGACCGGCGCAAAAACCGCACCCAAGTTCCCCTACCCTGCCGAATTCAAGGCAGTGGAAAAAGAACTTTCGCGGCGTGAACAACTCGCACGCTGGATTACCTCGCGCGACAATCAATATTTTGCCAAAGCCTATGCGAATCGCCTGTGGGGTTATCTCACCGGGACCGGCCTGATTGAACCGATCGACGATATTCGTGCCGGAAATCCACCTTCGAATCCGGAACTGTTAGAGCGGCTCACCGCCGACTTTTTAGAGCATAATTTTGACATTCGGCATATGATGCGTGTGATTTGTCAATCGAGGACTTATCAGCTTTCGATTGCGTCAAATCAATGGAATGAAGACGATACCATCAACTTCTCGCATGCCAAGGCACGTCGATTACCTGCAGAGGTGCTGTACGATTCACTCTGTCGTGTTACCGGTTCGGTATCTGACATTCCCGGTGTTCCCGCCGGAACGCGTGCCGCCGAACTTCCGGATGTCGGCTTCGAACTGAAAAGTGACTTTCTGGCGAAATTTGGACGGGCGCAACGTGAGAGTCCCTGTGAGTGCGAACGGTCGTCCGGTGTCGAACTGGGCCCCGTGATGGCTTTGATCAGCGGGCCTACGGTCGGAAACGCCATCAGTGATCCGAACAATGCATTAAATAAGCTGGTTCATGAGGAAAAGGACGATCGGGCTTTGGTGGATTCCATTTTCCTGCGAGTTCTGAGTCGCCCGGCGACAGATCAGGAAAAACTGGAGGGAGTCAAATTGATCCAACAGCAGATTCAGAGCGAGAACCAGGCTTTGATCAAAGAACTGGCCGCATACGAAAAGGGGGTGTCGGCTGAAGTGATCAAACAGGAAAATCAACGCGTCAAAAATCTGCAGGATGCGCAGCATTCTGTTACGACGTTCGAACAAGCAATTGCGCCACGGGAAGCCTGGTTGAATCAGGAACAGAAAGAACGCACGGATCAATTACAAAAAACATTGTCCGAATATCAAAAGGCGCTACAAAGCAAAATTGCCACTTGGGAAAAAGAAGCAGCAACCGGTTCTCAGTGGGTGCCGCTCAAACCGGAATCACTCACCGCGACCAATGAAGCCACTCTGGAGTTGCAGCCGGACCTTGCCGTCCTGGCAAAAGGCAAGAATGGCAAAGGCGATTATCAAATCGTGGCCCATACGGATTTGAAGGATCTCTCGGCAGTACGTCTGGAAGTTTTGACGGATGATTCATTACCCCAAAAAGGCCCTGGTCGCTCCGCGGATGGAAATTTTGTTTTGAACGAATTCGAAGTTTATGCGGCTCCAAAATCGAAACCGGATCAGAAAACGAAATTGACTCTGTCAAACCCGCAGGCTGATTTCAGTCAGAATGTCTACGCGGTGGCAACGGCCATTGATGGCAAGGTGAATCCGGGCAATGATGGTTGGGCAGTCTCCCCGCAGATCGGCAAAGCACATATGGCGAGTTTCGATATTCAATCGAAGGTTGCAGCCGACGATCAGGGAACCATTCTGACTTTTGTCATGAAACAGCACTTTAGCAGCAATACACATTCTATTGGACGTTTCCGGCTTTCCGTCACAAACACTGCCGGTCCAACGACTTTGGATAAACATCCCGCAGAAATTCAGAAAATTCTGGCGAAGCAGCTGGATCAAAGAAACGCAGACGAGAAAAAGAAACTGTTCGAATACTACAGCAAGTCCGATAGTCAGATACAGGCACAAATAAAAGCTGTGGCAGACAGTAAACAGCCGCGTCCGACAGATCCGAAACTGGTCGAATTGCGAAACCATCTGATGACGATGCAGAGTGTGCGTCCGGTCGATCGGAAGTTGACTCGTTTACGAAATGACGTTCAGTTGAGTGCGGAACAGGTGAAACAGAATCGTTTAATGGCAGCACAGGACTTGACCTGGGCACTGATCAACAGCCCGGCGTTTCTGTTTAATCATTAAGAGCTGTTTCAAACGTGATATCACAGGCTGATGGATACAATACTAAAACCGATCTCTAACAGAAGTGAGGAGATACTGAAATGCTGATCATTCCAGGTCAACCAGGCAAGGAAGTGTGCGAGGCTCGTAATCAGATATCACGTCGTGATTTGTTGCGGGTAGGTGGTTCCAGCATGATGGGCATGGGACTGGGTTCCATGCTGCAGCTTCAGGAAGCCGCTGCGAACAATAATGAAGGAGGCGGCCCCGGCTGGGCGAAAGCCAAAAGTGTGATTTTGATTTTCCTGCAAGGCGGCCCCAGCCATCTCGATTTATGGGACCCCAAAGAAAACGTACCCGATAACGTTCGCAGTGTGTTCAAGCCGATTCCAACCAAGATCCCCGGAGTGCAGTTCACGGAACTGCTGTCGAATCTGGCTCAAAACAACGATAAATTCACGATGATCCGGTCGATGAGCTACACACCCAAAGGGCTCTTCAATCATACCGCCGCCATCTATCAGATGTTAACAGGCTACACGACTGATAAAGTCAGCCCTTCCGGTCAGTTGGAGCCACCCAGCCCCAAAGACTTTCCGAACTTTGGCTCGAACATTATTCGGCTGCAACCGCCTGAAGTTTCGATGCTGCCGTTTGTGATGCTGCCCCGCCCGCTTCAGGAAAGTAATGTGGTCGGTAAAGCAGGAACGGCAGGCTTTTTGGGACGTGCCTATGATCCTTATTATTTGTATCCGCCGGGAGATGACCTGGATATGAATAAAATGGACAAGATCAGCGTGGATGATCTCAAGTTGCGTCCCGATGTATTCACTTCCCGCCTGCAACGCCGCGCAAGTCTGCGAGACACGCTCAATAAAGGGATGCCGCAGATTAATAAAGCAGTCCAGGATTACAAACTGGATAAATATTATTCACGCGCTTTGGATCTGGTCATTTCCGGGCGTGCCCGTGACGCGTTTGCCCTGGATCAGGAATCGGACGCCGTCCGCGATCAATACGGGCGAAACACGTTTGGACAAAGTCTGCTGCTCGCACGTCGGCTCGTCGAAGCCGGAACCCGTGTGGTGGAAGTGGTCTGGCCGAAAGTCGCTAATTCGGACAATCATTCCTGGGACGTACATACCGGTCTCACCAATCGCTTAAAAAATCAGTCGGCCCCGATGTTCGATCAGGGACTGGCGAGTCTGATCGCTGATCTCTACGACCGTGGTACACTGGATGAGACTCTGGTCGTCGCCGTGGGTGAATTTGGCAGAAGCCCGCAGCGCGGCGTGAGTACGTCGGGTAACTCGAACAGCGATGACGGACGCGATCACTGGCCATACTGTTACACTTCACTTCTGGCTGGTGCCGGTATCAAGCGGGGTTATGTGCATGGCGAATCTGATAAGACAGGTTCCAGCCCCCGTAAAGATCCGGTCCATCCCAGTGAATTGCTGGCGACAATCTACCATTCGTTTGGCATTAACCCTGAAACGATTGTCTATAACCACCTGAATCAGCCTCGTGAACTGGTCAAAGCACAGGCAGTGACCAAACTGATGGGATGATGCTGCTGGTGTGGAATTTTAACGACAGGCCCCCTTTCTCAACGAGAGGCGGGCCTGTTTCGTTTCCAGACGGGGCATGGTTACGTTTCTGAACCAATGTTCTAAAACAACGTTGTAAGTTCCGACTGATCATTGATTTGGTCAGGCGGATTTTTTTATGCTGCAATTCTGCTCGGCCCCTGCCCTGTCAATCGTTGTTGCTGAAATGGCACGGGCGGGAATACAAACATACCGATGAATCGAATTTTAAGATTATGGCGAAACCATTAAAAGATAATTACGATCAAACCTATCTCCGTCGATTATCCAAAGAGATTGCGAAAGCGGAACCCGCGTTTCCCAGTCAGAAAATGCTGAAGTTTGTTTTTGATCGGGAATGGGAGCAAAAAGAACTCAAACAGCGCATGCGCCATATCACGCGGGCATTGAAACAGTTTTTGCCGCAAGATTACGGGGCGGCTTTGAACGTGCTCAAACAGGCTGCGCCCCAGTTCGGCGGATTTGAAGCGATGTTTTTCCCCGATTTTGTGGAAGTGTATGGTTTGGACGACTGGGAACCTTCATTAGCGGCGCTGGAGCATTTTACCCGATATTCCAGCAGCGAATTTGCCGTGCGGCCCTTCATTCTGCAAGACTCGAAACGCATGATGCGACAGATGAAAAGCTGGGCGGCTTCGAAGAATGAGCACGTGCGCAGACTGGCTTCTGAGGGAAGCCGTCCCCGTTTACCCTGGGCGATGGCGTTACCGGAATTCAAAAAAGATCCCGGCCCGGTATTACCGATTCTGGAAAAGTTGAAAGCCGATCCCAGTGAATACGTCAGGCGAAGTGTCGCCAACCATCTGAACGACATCTCAAAAGATCACCCGGACCTGGTGATCGATCTGGCGAAAGTGTGGATCGCGGGGAAACCCGAGACGCGCTGGATCGTGAAACATGGCTGTCGTACCCTTTTGAAACAGGGCAAACCCGAGGCGCTGGCCTTATTCGGCTATCATGAACCGCATGCTCTGGAAGTGCAGAAATTTCATCTGACGCCAAAAAAAGTTGCCTGGAGTGGGGAAATTCAGTTTGAGTTTGAACTGGTATCGCAGTCTGCAGAACTGGGGCAGATCCGCGTGGAATATGCAATCGATTTTGTCCGCCAGAAAGGCGTCACTTCGCGAAAAGTCTTCAAAATCTCAGAAGGTGTCTGTTCGGCGTCTGCGAAATTCTATCGGTGTCGGTATTCCTTCAAACCGATCACGACGCGAAGGTATTATCCGGGTTTGCATCGACTGACCATCATCGTCAACGGACAGGAAATGGCAGAGAGGCAATTTCACCTGCTGAGTGAAACGGATTCATCCAACTGACAAAACGAAGGGAAGAGGAAAATCCTTTTCGTGAAAAGTTGATAAAAAATGGAAAAGCCTCCAATTAGTGCTTGAATTCTGAATTGTGCTTTGGTGTACAATGGTGGGTAGACAAAAGACTCGATTGAACAATGTGACACAGTATCCAAAACAGGATAAATTTTTCAGAAGCCGGGAACTCCTATCACCCCACAAGCATCCTGGTTAATGTTCTTTTAGATCGCGCCACTACAATTGATTTCCAAACAAGAGACAGGCCCATTCGAGAGCTAAGGATGGATTATGTTAACTATGGGTGCGCACTTAAAACTTTTTCGACCGGACTACTCGTTCTGTTTTCGGGTGATGATCGCGGTGGCTCTGTTCTTCTCGTCAGGATCCATCGAATCGCTGCACGCTCAGATCGTGATCGCTCAGGCGGTCGCTATGCCTGTGCCTGCTGTTGCTGAAGCGAATGCTGCCTCTCCGCATAAGATGCCGGGTTTCAGTATCTCTGTTGATGAAAAGAAACTGAATCTGCTCGACGATTACGAACGTTATATTCGGCATCGGATGTGGGAAAAAGCATTAACTGCGTTGAAAGAACTTTCGGAAACGAAGTCGACCTCGCAACTGCTTCCGACGGCAGATGGTTTTCTGGTCGATGCCGAATACCGGATTTTTATGGCCCTGGTTTCCCTGCCCGCTGAAGGACGCGAAGCGTTTCGGCTCTTTTTTGATGGCAAAGCACGGAAAGAGTTTGAAGAACTCTCAGCGCAGACCGACGTTTTAACCCCCAAAGCGATCAGTGAAGCCAAAAAAATCTACTCGCAATATTTTTTAACATCAATTGGTGATGATGTTGCCGACTTATTGGGGAACGATGCTTTTGAACGAGGAGAATTCGCCCAGGCCGCGCATTACTGGAGATCGATTCTCGATCACCACTCCGATACGAATCTTTCCGAGATTGATTTGAACGTCAAATATGCGTTGGCGTTGATTCGCAGTCGCCAGCCTGAGCAGGCCGCTGCGAATATTCAGGTAATCTCACAGCAATTTCCCGATAAAAAAGTCACATTGGGAGGCAGCGCTGTTGATCCCGTTGTGTATCTGAAGTCGCTGATTGCAGCGGAACCTGTTCGATCTGATCCTGCCGCAAATCAAATTCCGCAGGAATCGAATTTGATCAATCATCCGGTGAACCTGCAGCAGGGCAAAAATAAACCGCAGTGGCAACTGACGTACCTGGATCAGGCTGCAGTGCAAGCCATTGAGAATTCCCAGTCCGATTATTATGGCCGCGGCAAGTCGTATCAGACTTTTGTCCCACCGCTGGCCGTGGATCAGAAACGTGCTTATATCAATTTTTACGGCGTCTGTTTTGCGGTGGATTTACAGTCCGGAAAACTGGTCTGGCGCAACGCGAAATTTCAGGAACTCGGAAATCACTTTAATAATTACAGCTTTCACCAGTCCAGTAATTTGAAGCAATATCATATCTCTGTCAGCGGCGATGTCGTTCTGGCGACGTTGATCCCGCAGAAAGAGATGAATCACTACCGCGCCCGGTATCGGTTATTCGCTTATCAGGCAGCAACCGGAAAAGAACTCTGGACGTCGAATGCCAGCAATGAAAGTTATATTTCAAAACCGCTGGTGGAGGGAGACCATATTTATGTTGTGTCTCATGCACAAAATAATAAGTTACTCACCTTAAACAGTCTGGCATTGAAATCGGGACGAAAGGAATGGTCGATCCCCCTGGGAACTGCTGTGTCAGGAAATTCGTCGAATGGCATGGAAAAAATGCCGGTTCCGATTTTGCAGAAGCAGGGAGACAACCTGCTGATCCTGACGAATAACGGTGCCTTATTTGAGATTGCGATTCCCACCAAAACCATCAATTGGGTTTTCCGTTATCCTTACAAAGTGAGTCAGGGAAATGAAAACTATTATTATGCTGCCATCGATGAAGAAACGGAATTACACACCGATGGTCAATTGATTCGGGATCAGAACCTGGTTTATTTCAAAGAAGCAGGTGCCGACGAAGTTTATGCATTAGATCTGGCTGCGAAACGGGTCGTCTGGAAGCGTCCGGTGAAAGAATCGGCCCAACTTGTGGGTCTTGATCAGAAAAACGTCTATCTGATGTCGCGTGAGATGGAAGCCCTTGACCGCGAAACGCATGAACTGAACTGGGCCGTTTCCCTGCCGGTTGCTGCCGGAGGATTGAGCGCGCTGATTGCCCCCAAAGGTGCCTGGGTGTTTACCAGTCGTGGAATATTTGAAGTTTCGAAAACAAATGGGGACATTATCAATATCTTCAGGGGGAGTGATCTGACTTCTCTGGGAGGCGCCATAGATCTGCACAACGGGTTGGTGATTTGTGTTTCCAATCAGGCAGTGACCGCCTACTCCATCAGTCCGCAACCGCCTCGCAAAACTTCTGAGAACGAAAAAACAGCCCCTTAAACCCGTAAATGTAATCAAAAACTCGCATATGGAATTTATAATGAGTGGCATGTCCCATCTGATACAGCGTTTGGTTTCTTTCCATCTGGCCCTGTTTTTGTGCTGGGGCGCCAATGTGCCCACCGTTTCTGCTGCCGAGGGAGAGGGGATTACCGTTGTGGGGGTCGGAAGTGTCGAAGCAAAACCTTCGATCGTGGAACTGACCGGCCTGGTGATGGGGCAAGGTCAACTGGCCGGCGATGCAGTTACCAAGTTTCATGGCAACCGCCGCAGAGCCGAAGAGGCGTTCAAAAACCTGAAGATCCCCGGGTTGGAAGTCGTGGAAGAGGGCATGTCGTTATATTCTTCGATGAACGCCAGTCAGATGCAGGCCATGATGCGGGGCATGCCGGTGAATAATTCACAGTCCCAGGAACTTTCTGTTTCCGAAACGCTGAAGCTGCGGTTGACCGGGATTGAAAAATTAAGCTCTCAGGAACTGTTGGAAACGATTGTCAAAATCGTCGATTCAGGTAAAGACGCGGGAGTGGTGATCGGCAACGATACCACGCCGAGTATCCCCGGGTCTTATAATCCGTCCAAAGCCCGAAATACCATGGCGACGTTCAAAATCACGAATGTGGATCAACTGAAAGAACAGGCCTACGCAAAAGCGGTTCAGGATGCAAAAACGCAGGCGGAGAAACTGGCCCGATTGACGGGAGTGAAGCTGGGGAAAGTGATTTCAATTAATGGCGAAGGTGACAGCAATAAAAGTGCAAACGCCGTTTATAACCAGATGATGGCGCAGTATATCGCAGCCGGAATTGCAATTCAGAGTGATGAACAGGCCTCGTCTCTCTTTAAAGCGATTCCGGTTTCGGTGGCAGTGCGTGTAACGTTTTCCATTGAGTAAGTAACAGTCAGTCGGGATGCAAAACGCAATCAGCGTTGCGTGGCAAACAGGAATGAAAACAGGCGTCAAATGAAAAACAATCAACGATGGATGCTCTGTATGTTGTGCGTGGTATTTCTCTGCACGCCGCTCACTGTCCGCGGTGAAGAAATTCTGCCCCGCCATATGACGCCGGCGACTGTGAAATCCATTCAGCGCGGCCTCGATTATCTCGCCAAACAGCAGACCGCGGGCGGCAGTTTTCAAACGACGCAGGACGGAAGTACCTATCCCGTTTCGATGACCTCACTGGCGGGAATCGCGTTTCTGGCGAATGGCAATACTCCCAGCCGTGGTCCGTATGCCGATCAGGTGCGCAAAGCCACCGAATACGTGTTGAGTCAGGCACAGGAGAACGGCCTGATTGCCGCCGGTTCCGAGAATGGCCGTCCGATGTACGGGCATGGTTTCTCGCTCTTATTTCTTTCCAGTGTCTTTGGCATGGAGACCGATGCCAAGGTGCGTGCCCGCATCGCCAAGGTCGTGAAAGACGGAATTCAGTTAACTTCTTCGGGGCAAAGCAACCTGGGGGGCTGGATCTATACTCCCGGCGGCGGCGATGAAGGGAGTGTGACCGTCACGCAAATGCAGGGGCTCCGCGCCGCCCATGACGCCGGTTTTACGGTGCCCAAAAGTACGATTCAAAATGCGATCAAGTATCTGGAACTCTGTCAGACGCCGGAAGGAGGGATCCGATATTCGTATCATTCCGGCAACGATACCCGTCTGCCAATCTCCGCCGCCGCCATTACCTGCCTGTATTCGGCGGGGGAATATGAATCTCCCCTGGCAGAGGAATGTATGAAGTATGTCTATGAGCAGTTTAAAAAACAGAAAACGAATTTCCAGTCGGGGCATTCATTTTATTTGAACCTTTACGCCTCTCAGGCGTTTTATCAGGCGGGCGATGAATACTGGAACGCCTACTTTCCCGGCTTGCGGGACAGTCTGATTAAATCCCAGGCGGCAGACGGAAGCTGGAATGGCGACGGAGTAGGCCCGGTGTTCGGGACCAGCGTGGCTTTGATTGTCATGCAACTGCCTTACAAATACTTACCGATTTATCAACGATGATGTTTCAGAACGCATCACATTTTACCATCGCGTCTCACAATCTATTCGACTCGGTACAAAAGGCCTGGGAGACGCTACAGTAAAACGGGACACAGTCTAACGAAAATAACCGGCCTGTCAGGCGGGTAGAACAGGGAGTGAATCTTGTCAGAGATTAAAACAGCACCAGATATGGAGGCTTTGGAAAAACTCAAAGTCGCCCAGGAACGAATTCGCAAACAGATCCGCACGGTGGTGATCGGCCAGGATGAAGTGGTGGAACAGTTGCTGGTCAGCATTCTCGCCGGCGGCCATTGTATTCTGGAAGGGGTCCCCGGCCTGGCAAAAACGCTGCTCGTTTCGACGTTAGCCAAAAGTCTTTCGCTGGACTTTGGCCGCATCCAGTTCACCCCCGACCTGATGCCCGCTGATATTACCGGCACCGATGTGATCTATGAAGATCGGCAGTCCGGCACACGCGAGTTCAAATTTATCGAAGGCCCCATCTTTACGAATCTGCTGCTGGCAGATGAAATCAACCGCACGCCTCCCAAGACGCAGGCTGCTTTACTGCAGGGCATGCAGGAGCGGACGATTTCTGCAGGCACAAAACATTACCAGCTCCCCCGCCCGTTTTTTGTGCTGGCCACTCAGAATCCGATTGAGCAGGAAGGAACGTATCCACTGCCGGAAGCACAGCTGGACCGGTTCCTGATGAAAATTATCGTGAAATATCCTACGCGCGAGGAAGAACGTCTGATCTATAAAACGGTGACTGGTGATGATCAGGCAGAACCCGAGGCCACATTGACGGGAGAAGAAGTGCTGGAACTGCAGCATCTGGTTCGACGTGTGCCCATCAGCGATTTTCTGGTCGATTACACGATGGATCTGATCCGGGCCACGCGACGCGACAGCGAAGATGCACCTGAGTTTATCAATCGCTGGGTACTCTGGGGCGCCGGTCCGCGTGGCGGTCAGTCTTTAATCCTGGCCGCGAAAGCCAGAGCTGCCTTATACGGACGGCCGGAAGTTTCGGTGGAAGATTTGCAGACGGTTGCCAAAGCCGTTTTGCGTCACCGGATTGTGTTGTCTTACAACGCCGAATCAGAGGGACAGACAGCGGATACGGTCATCGAAAGACTGATCGAGGAGACCCCGTTGCATCAGAGCGCCGCCGGAAAGGACGGGCAGTTTGAACGAATACTTAAATCCTGAAATTATCGGACGAATTGCCGGGATTGGTTTTAAAACGCGACAACCGGTGGAAGGTACGATTGCCGGTCTGCATCGTAGCCCGTTGCACGGCCTCTCGCCCGAATTCGCCGATTATCGCAGTTACACACCCGGTGATGATTTGAAAAATCTGGACTGGAAAGCCTACGCGCGTTCCGACCGGTTTTATATCAAACGCTTTGAAGAGGAATCGAATTTACGAGCCGTATTTATCGTCGATTCGTCGGCGTCGATGGCCTATGGTGAGCCTGCGTTTTCCAAGTATGATTGTGCTGCCACGATTGCCGTCTCGTTGTCGGCAGTCTTATTAAAACAGCGGGACGCCGTCGGGCTGGCGATTTTAAATGACCGCGTGCAGGAAGATCTGAAAACCGGCAGCACTCCCTCTCATCTCGCGAAATTTATGGAAGTGTTACAGCGGACCAAACTGGTGGGAGAAACCGACATTGGTCCGGCGGTATCGCAGGTCGCCGATCAGATTCACCGGCGGGGTGTGGTGGTGGTGCTTTCGGATCTGCTGACTCCCCTGGACCGGTTTTATGAATCACTGGGCAAGCTGCAGCATGCCGGACATGAGGTCATCGTGATGCATATCCTGCATCGCGATGAAGTGGAGATGCCTTTCAAAGATTCTGTGATTTTCAAAGACATCGAAGGGGACGAAGAAATCTTCGCAGAGCCCTGGGCCTTTCATAAAGCCTACCAGGCAGCCATGGAACAGTTTATTCAGGAAACAAGACTGCGTTGTCAGTATTGCGGCATTGATTACCTGCCGGTATTGACGGATGAAAATCTGGGAGTCGTCCTGAGCAGTTATTTACACAATCGTCAGTTTGCGGGAACGAAAACGCATCGCGGCCGGATGTCTTCGCTCGACAGTCAGCCCGATGTCAAAAAACAGCGTGACGAAATCACTGGAAACTCCCCTGCCCCGGAAATGAACAAACGCCCCTGATCGGAAAGAGAACCTCGAGACCATTTATGCAATTTCTGGCCCCCCTGTTACTGGCGGGAACGGTTCTGGCAACCGCGCCCATCATCATTCACCTGTTAAACCGGCGACGGTTTATCCGCGTGAACTGGGCGCCGATGGAATATCTCAAGCTGACATTAAAGACGAACAAACGCCGCTTGCGACTGGAACAGTGGCTGCTACTCGCGATCAGGACATTGGCGGTATTGGCGCTGTTTTTTGCGGTCGCCCGTCCCATCAGCTCGGGAACAAATCTGGCAGGATTTCTCTCGGTAGAAGGTCGGGCCAGCCGCGTGATTGTAATCGATGATTCGCTCAGCATGTCTTATCAGAACGGCGAACAACCGGCCTTTGAACGGGCCAAAAATGCCGCCCGACAGGTGCTGAACCAGTTGGGCCCGCAGGATTCCGTTTCTGTCGTGCTGGCGTCGAATCCCGCGCAGACGCTGGTGCGGACGGCGCATCTGGAAGAGAACGAACGCAACAAACTCATCGCGCGAATCAACGAACTGTCCAACTGTCAGATGGCCAGCCACTGGATTTCGACTCTGGAAGACATCGACCGCCAGTTACAGGAAGCAACCTTTCCCGTCAAAGAGGTCATTATCGTGACTGATCTCTGGGCGGCCGGCTGGACGGTTGAAGTCCGCGATTTGTTTGACCGCTGGTCGCAGGAACAAGTCACCGTGCGGTTTATTGATATCGGCGAAAACCCCGCCGGTAACCGGGTCCTGCATTCGCTGGAACTGGACAGTCGGATTGCGCTGGTGGATCAGGAAGTGAAACTGACGGCGGTGATTGAAAATGCGGGTGAGGAGCCGCTGAAGTATGGACAGGCACTGCTGACCGTCGATGGGAATGTGACACCGGTGACACTGCCGGAAATTCCCGCCGATAAAACCGTTGAAGTCCCCGTCACAGTGCGCTTTGATCAGGCGGGACAGCATGTGGTGACACTGAGCATCCCCGCCGACAAATTGCTGGCGGATAACATTCAGCGAAAAATTATCAATGTAAGACAACTGGTGGATGTGGTGCTCGTGGATGGCGAACCGGGGCTCAATCCGTTTGACAGTGAGACTGATTTTCTGGCGCTGGCCCTCTCGGCCGGCAATTCCAATTGGCAGGTGACGCAGTCGGAAAGCTCGACCTGGAAAACACAACTGTTAACGGCTCCCGATCTGATTGTGCTGGCGAATGTAGATCAATTATCGAAAGAGCGCGTCAAGGAACTGGAAGAACTGGTGTCGCTGGGAACCGGGCTGATGATTTTCGCCGGCGATCAGTGTGATCTGGAACTCTATAATGAACGACTTTTTAAAGGGGGCAAAGGTCTCCTGCCGGCCCGCATTCATCAGATTCGCGATTTGTCGTCTCAGGGGCTGGTGATCGAGCCCATAGCTGATTCGCCGATTGAAATGCTCAAAGGGCTCACGCCGGAACTTCTGAGTCGGGTCCGCCCCCGCCGTTTTGCCGATGTGACCCTGGATCCCAATTCAGACCAGCAGCAGGTACGCGTGCTGGCCCGCTGGAATGATGCCCAGCAGTCACCGGCGGTCCTCGAAAAACGCTTCGGTGAGGGACGCGTAATGTTCTGGACGATTACCGCCGACAAAAGCTGGAGCGATTGGCCGGCGGAAGCCAGTTTTGTGCTGGCGATGCGCGTGGCGGCCCAGGAAATCGCTGCGGAAATTCAACGAGGCGAGAACCTGACCGCCGGAGAACCGATTCACTACGAACTGGAAACGATTACCGCACCGCAATCTGGCGAACTGCTCTGGCTGGATCAGGAGTCAAGCCCGCTGGAGATCACGTTCGGGACCATAAATGAAACAAAAACAATGTTAAGTTCTGCTCCGATTCGTTTTGCCGGTGTGGTGGAAGCGACGTGGAAGGATACACAACTCGGCGATCAGACACAGAAATTCGCGATCAATGCGAATGTGGAAGATTCACTTCAGAAAAAACTGGATGAGCAGGCGTTGCAACAGTTTTTAGGACGCATGCCTTTAAAGCTGATTCGATATCAGGGGAAAGAAATGGACCTTTCGACCGAAGGGACCGAGTTGTGGCGGTATCTGGCAGTCCTGTTACTGGGTTGTCTGATCTCAGAAAGCATGCTGGCGACCTGGATTGGTCGGCGGCGGTAAACAGAGAGATTGAAACTTGAAAACGCTTCTGGAAATTCTGTTTGGCATTCAATCTTCGTCCTGGACCGAAGGCGGGCACTGGTCCGCGCAATGGGTGGGGCTGCCGACAGGTGACTGGAGACTCTTATTATTACTGGGAGTTATCGTCTTAATCGCCGGCGGCTGGTGGCTGTATCAACGCGATGCGCAACAGGTTCCGCTGGGCCGTCGCTGTCTGCTGTATGGGATTCGTCTTTCGATTCTCCTGCTGGTGATTGCGATGCTGCTGGAGCCGATTCTGGTGCTCAGCAAAGAGGAAAAAATCCCGTCTCACCTGCTGGTCCTACTCGACACCTCACTTTCCATGTCCTTAAAAGACGCCTGGAAAGACGAAGAGAAAGCGATGGAGGTGTCCCGCAAGCTGGGCATGTCCGCCGACACCGACTCAATGCGGAAAATGAACCGGATACAACTGGCGCAAAAACTGATCGATGAATCGTTTCTCAAAGATCTCGCGGCTGACGGCACGCGTACGGTTCACTTGCACGGCTTTTCCGACAAGTTTGATCCGGAATCGCTGAAGCTGTCCGAGGAATGGCAGACCGGCGGCTCTGCGACGGCGATCGCCAGTTCGCTGCGTCAGGCGCTGCTGGCTTATACGGGGATGCCTTTATCGGGTGTGTTACTGGTCAGCGATGGTCAATCGACGGCGGGTGAGCCTCCCGAAGAAGTCTTGCAGATGCTGTCGGATGAAGGCGTTCCTCTGGTAACGGTTGGTGTTGGCACGACCGACGGCCCGCGGAATGTGGCGATCAGCGAACTGGAAGTCAGCCCGGTGGTGTTTGTGCAGGATTCGAATCAACTGACCGTACATATTGAATCGCGGGGCATGCAGGCAGAATCCGCGACCTTACTGATTGAACAGCGCAGAAACGGCGGCCCCTGGCAGGAATTTATTCGCGAAGAGATCGTGCTCAATCTGGATGGACAGTTGCAGCCCCGGACTTTTCAGTTCAGTGAAACGAAAACCGGGAAGCTGGAATTCCGCGCGAAGATTATGGATACCGGGCCGGAAATTTCCCAGGATGATAATCTGGCATCGGCGGAAGTCCGTGTGATCCGCCAGCGGTTGAATGTGCTGTTTATCGCCGGCTCTACGTTTCCCGAAGTTCAGTTCCTGCGCAACACGTTTCTCCGCGATCGGCAGATTAACCTCTCCTCCTGGCTGATGGCGGCGGATAAAACGTACGAACATCCGGGCGATTTGCCCATTCGTCGTCTGCCGGTCACTCAGGAAGAACTGAATGATTATGACTGTGTGATTCTGTACGATCCCGATCCGACGCAGTGGCCGATCAATTTTCCGGAATTGTTGACCAGTTTTGTCACGAAAGCAGGCGGCGGTCTGGTGTATATCGCGGGAGAAATGCAGACCGCCAACATGTTTGACCGTCAGTCCGATCCGTCACTCAGCTGGTTGAACCTGCTCCCCGTAATCCGTGAGCCGGGACTGTTTCGGTCGCAGGTGCAAATTCGCTTGAGCGCCCGTGCTCCCTGGAAACTGGATGTCACCGATCAGGGATTTCAGGATCCGGTCTTTACCTTTTCGACGGATCGACAGGCAAACGAACAGATTTTAAACAACCTGCCCGGCATGTTCTGGCATTTTCCGGTAACAAAAGCCAAGCCGGGCGCGACCGTGCTCGCTGTCCACGCTGATCCCCGCATGCGGAATGAATATGGTCAGGAAGTGCTGATCGCCTCACAGCGCGTGGGGCCCGGCTGGTCGATTTTTATCGGTTTCGACAGCACGTACCGCTGGCGTTATCTGGATGAACAGTTTTTTGACGGCTTCTGGGCGCGTGTTGTCGATCGGGCCGGTCGCAGTAAACAACTGGGAGGCAACTATCCGTTTCGACTCTCCACCCCCCAGGCCACTTATCAGCCCGGCGGTCAGGCAAAGATTACCGCCCGTTTTCTGGACGAATCACAAATGGAGCCGGGCCTGCAACGATTGTACGGCGATGTGGAACGCGGCGATGATCAGCCGATTCCTTTGACTCTGATCGCAGGCAATAAAGCGGGTGAGTTTTCGGCGACCTTTCCGGTTTCACAACCGGGTACTTATTTTGTGCGGGTCTGGCTGGGAGATGAAGCCGCCGGCGCGTCGGTCAAAGCGGCCACGCTGCCAATCAAGGTCGAATTTCCTAATAAAGAGCTAGAAAATACGGCTCTGGATGAGGCGTTCCTGCAGACGATGGCGGTTTCCACGGGAGGCCGCGTGTATCAGATTTCCGAAGCAAACGAAATTGCGAATGCGTTTAAAATCAAGCAGGTTTCCCGCTTACTCGAAGAACGTCAGGAGATCTGGGACGCCCCGATCTTTTACATTCTGATTTTCGGTTTACTGGTTGCAGAGTGGATTTTGCGGAAATGGTGTCGTCTTATTTAAGGCAGTGATGGAGTTAAAGGTTTATGTCCGGCGTTCAGCGGTCTAACGAGTTCGAAGCGTTGCAAAACACGATTTCCGGAAAACTGGAAACCGTGGGGAGTGCATTGCGCCGTCATACGCTGCTCGAAGCGGCGGCTCGAATTCTCATCGCGGTACTGGGGCTGGCCTGTTTTTCACTCCTGTTTGACTGGTGGCTGGAACTGAGTCTGGTGGCGCGCGTCCTGTATCTGCTGGTGGGGCTCGGCGTCGTCGGTTATCTGCTGTATCAGCACGTTTACCTGCCCTTACGCATTTCCCTTTCTCCGATTGAAATTGCGAATCTGATCGATCAATCGCGCAAGGCGGCACCTCAGCAGGCGATTGCGCCGCGCGTGGCCAGTGTCCTGCAACTGCCCGGTCACCTTGCAGAAACAGCGCAATCACAGCCGATGATTGAACAGGCCGTGCACGCCAATTATCAGCAGCTCAGCCAATATCCGTTTCAGGAATCCATCGATCCACGACATACAAAACATTGTCTGCTGGCGATCCTGGCGGCGTGTCTGGTCCCGCTCTGTTTTATTATCATCCTGCCCGAAACGGCACGGTTGTGGAGTCAGCGGTGGTTGCTTGGTTCAAATGAAGCGTGGCCGCGCAATACGCGGTTATCGGTCGTGGGGCTGAAATACGGTCAATGGATTATCCCGCGCGGCGAAATGGCGACGTTACAGATTCACGCTGAAGATGAAGCAGAAACAACGGAAAGTGTGTGGCTGCATCTGAAAGGAGAAGATGGCGCACAGGAAACGATCACCATGAATCGTTTTCAGGCAGGCGATTTTCGCTATGAGTTTCCCCCGCTGCAGCTTCCGCTTAACGCGTATGCCTGGGGCGGCGATGGCCGGACCGAATCGTTTCAGATCGTTCCCATCGATCGGCCGCGGATTACGGATCTCAAGATCGAAGCGACGCATCCTCGTCTCTCAAAACCATTTGTGTCACATTTCTCTGCCAGTGAGGGAAATCTCAGGTTGTTGCCTCAATCGCAGGTCACGTTGGAATTAACCACAAATGTGAAAGTCAGCCAGATTGACGTTGATTCTGAGGACATTTCGTTACAATGGAAGAGTACAGATGGTAAGCACTTTCAGACGAAATGGACGCATGAGAAGCCGATCAGCTTTAAGTTGACGTTGCACTCAGCGGAACACGAGATCAATTCACATCCCAGACCCGTTTCGATTGGAGTGCAGCCGGATCGCAGTCCCCGTTTGAGTTTTCGTTATTCAGGAGTGCGGCAGCGAATTACAGCCAATGCGACCATTCCGTTCTCCATCATCGCCCGCGATGACTTCGGGATTCGACTGGTGGGCATGACTTCAGAACGGCCTCTGTCTGGAACTGAGGCCAATGGAAAACAGGACGAAGACGCGGCAGCAGAAGAACAGGAATTCGGAGAAACGAACAATCCGGTTTCAGGAAAAGAGGACCCTGAGAAACCGGTTTCAAAAAAAACAGAGCACAAAAAAGAATACCCCGTGTATGGTCCGGCGGACCCTGCTGTGGAAACGGTCATCGATCAGGAAAAACAGGTTTCGATTTCCGAGATGAAATTGAATCCGGGAGCGGTGATTACGTTTCAGAGCCATGCCGAGGATAATTGTTATACCGGAGTACAGAAAACAAGTTCGCGGCAGTTGGTCTTTCGGATTGTGAAGCCGGAAGAACTGTTTCGGGAAATTCTGTTACGACAACAACAGCTTCGTTCCCGTCTGCGGAAAGCGCGGGATCAGGCGGAACAGTTAAGAGACAGTCTCAAGCTGGCAACCAGTCTGGAACAGGCGGCAGACTGGATGAGGCAGCATCAACTGATCCGCCGCGAAGCGGGACAGGTGAGCCATGCGTTGAATGCGTCTGTAGAAGAAATGAAACTGAATCAACTGGGGGGCGAAGAAACCTATCAGTTGATCGAACAAAGTGTGCTCAAGCCGTTACAGAACCTGCATGAGCGCGAAATGGAGCAGCAGCGACAGTCACTGGAAACATTAAGAAGTGAAACCCCTGACCCGATGGAGCAACTCACGTCACGTCAGGATCAGATTCTGGAATCGTTAGATAAAATTCTGAATAACATGGCGCAGTGGGATAGTTTTATTGATGTCGTGAATCAATTAAACGCTGTTATTAAACTGGAACAACTAGTCAAAGAGAAAACGGAAGAACTCAAAAAGAAGCAGGTTGATTCCATTTTTAATAATTAAAATAGAAAACTTTCAGTTGGTTTCAATGACCCCCTGTTACGGAGGTGAGGGAAATGCAGAAAAGGCAGAGACAGATGATTGTGGGACTGGCTTTCGTGGTGGCTTCCACTGCGATGCTGTTCTCGATGGATGCAGCAGAAAAATCAGACGCCGTCTCGAAAGAGACGGAGAAAGCGGCGAGCGGGAAAATCGCGCCGCAGCAGCGGATTCAGTTTGAGCAGGAAAAAGCCAAAGCGCACATGCAGGAACTGGAAGAACGCATGTTTCGGCTCTCGAAGCTCATCAACGAATCCCAGCCGGAAGACGCGGCGCGGCTCCTGCTGGGACTGCGAAAAGCGCGCGAGCAGTTGATCCTGGATCGGATGGGAGAGGCATCGAAGATGCTCGACGACCTGAAACTGGATCAGGCCAGCAAAGAACAGAAGGAAATTCTGGTGCTGCTGGAAGAGTTGAAAAAGCTGCTGTTAACGGCGGATATCGGTCTGGAACTGAAGCTGGAGCAGTTGAGAAAACTGATCGATTCGCGCGAGACGTTAAATAAACTGCTCAAAAAAGAAGAACTGCAGTTTGCCAACACGCTGGATCAGCAGAATAAACAGGAAAACAAAAAAGACCTGAAAGCGCTGGAAACCAGCGAGCAGCGGAATCAGAAAGCGGCTGAAAATCTGGAACAGATGCTGCGCGAATACGGGGCAGGTTCCAAGGGGATCTGCCAATCGCTGGCGGGTGCGGGCAAATGTATGGGGGGCGCCTGTAAAAGTTTAGGTGAATCCAAGCCCAAGCCGGCTTCCGCAGACCAGAAAAAAGCGATCGAACAACTCAGCCAGGCGCAACTGGAAACGAAAAAACTGGAAGAGCAGCTTCGTAAAGAGGTCGAATCGCTGGTGCGGCAGCGGGTCATGGATCAATTACAGGACATGATCACGCAGCAAAAGCAGATTCGTGAAGTGACAGCCAAACTGCAGGATCGTGTCGCGCAGAACCAGAAACAGGCGTTGGCTGCCGTCAGGCGTTTGGCATCGTCCGAAGAGAAAATTATCGATCTCTGTTCAGAGTCGATTGAACTCTGCGAATTGACCCAGTTCAGCATGGTGCTGCCAGTGGCATTGGGAGCGGTTCGCGAGCAGATGGAATTCGTGAATGAGGGTTTGCTCCACGGTAAAGCAGACAAAGCAATGATTGATGATCAACTCCAGATCGAGAAAGATCTCCAGTCACTGCTCGACGCGATGATCGATGCCTCGCGCCCTTCCAACAAACAGGGGGGCCAATGCAAAGGCTGTAAAGGAAACCGGAATAAACTGCTCGCAGAAGTGAAAATGCTGCGGTGGATGCAACAGTCGGTCCATCAGCGGACGGAGAATCTGGATACGCTGATCGATCAGAAAAAGATCACGGAACCCGCACAGCGGGAACGGATCGAGCTACTCTCTGTGCGGCAGAAGGAAATCGATTCCGTCACCGGACGCTTACACAGTATGACTTGTCCTCATTGTCTGGCAGGAGGTGAATGATGAAACAGTGTTCTCTCAAAACACCAGTAATCTGGCGGTGTCTGGCACTGATTGCCTGTTGCGAAATTTGTTCTGGCATCCTGCTGCAGCCAGTGGATGGTGCGGAAACGGTTGCACCTGCGAATGAGACCGCGGTGGAAGCGGTCAAGCCGCAGGCGGTGCCCGGTAAAACAGTGCCGATCACACTGCCGGAAAAGAAAGACCATTTATCAATGGTCCGCGATGATGCCTGGCTGAAAGACCCCTTCAAAAATATTCAGACTGATGTGAAGTCGGTCATTACCGATTTTGACAAAGGCCAGACGAAACAGCCTGTCAAAACGACTCAGCCCCGGATTATCACCCGCCTGGATACCTTGATTGAAATGCTGGAAAAATCGTGTAAAAGCGGCAGTGGTGGTGCCGGCCCAAATCCCACCCGGCCTGCGAATTCCTCGACATTAGCGGGAGGCCCCGGCGGTCAGGGGGAATTGAAAGCGCCTGACAAAAAGGGACGCAACTGGGCCGATCTGACGCCGAAACAACGCGAAAAGATTCTGCAGTCCCGCACGGAAGGTTTTCCGCCCGGGTATGAAGATATTCTGGCAGATTATTTTCGGCGTTTAGCCCGCAATCAGGCCGTCGATAAGAATTCCACCACTCCTGAAAAACAAAAGTAAAACGATGTATTTGAAGCAGACGCTGATGAAAATCGATTCCATGTTCTCTGTATTGTTTTGCACGCTGTGCATCACCGTCTGCGGTACTGCTTTGGCAGATGAAATCCTGCTCTATGATGGTAAGAAAATCACAGGGGAAATTCGTGCCATTGACTCGAAAGCGATGACGGTTCAAGTGGGGGATGCATCACGAATCGTGAATATCTTTGATGTGACTTCCTATCAGTTTATTCAGCCTGCCTTGCCTGAAAAGGTCAGCCAGTTACTGATCGATGGGGAGAAACCCAGCTATGCCCAGGGGCCGCGGACGGCAAAAGTGAAACTCCGGAAAGGCTTTCATCGTTTTACGCTCCCCTATTATCATACGGTGGGGCTGGCAAAACTGAATATTACGCTGGCGGGGCCGGGCATGAAAAATGCCGAGGTTCCCAAAGAGATGTTGTATCGAGTCAATGACGAGGTTCGTGCGATTCCTTCCAAAGACTATCTGGTGGATCAAGAGGGCTTTCGTTTACCTCTGAATCTGACGAAAACGGAACAATATGTTGCCTATCGCCTGATGG
>NZ_CALFPF010000379.1 GCF_937919775.1 uncultured Gimesia sp. | reverse complement strand
AGTCATCTTTTTTGAACGAAGAGAGTGTTGTAATTGTATCCCCAGGTTAACGATCTGAATCTCAGTTTTCACAGAGGCGAATACCGTTTCTGAATCGTTTACGAAGATTGAAAAAATAATGCCTAAGCAAAAGACACACAAAGGAATTAAGAAGCGGTTTAAGATTACTGCTTCTGGTAAAGCCAAGCACAGAAAAGCTTTTCGTGGTCACATTCTCAGCAAGAAAAGTCCGAAACGAAAAATCGGACTTCGTGCAGACGGTGTTGTGACCGGAGCTTTTGCAAAGCTGATCGTGAACGCACTTCGTCCGTCATAATCAGCTTGTCCTGGGATCCCGTGATGCCTGAGTACGGAGATTCGATCCTGACAGAATTAGAGTTTTAACTTCTCGGTTGGAAAGTAATAATGAGAGTTCGCAAAGGTTCAGCTCGACGTCGAGCAAAGAAAAGACTGTTTAAAGAAGCACGCGGTAATTTTGGCGGTCGTGGTAAATTATTGCGAACCGTAAAAGAGACGCTGGTTCGTGCCAGAGTATTCGCATACCGTGACCGTCGTGTACGCAAGCGCGATTTCCGCGCACTATGGGTCACTCGAATTACAGCTGCCTGCCGTGAACGTGGAACAAATTATTCCCAGTTCATCAATGGACTGTCTAAAGCCGGTATCACGCTGAATCGCAAGTCGCTGAGCGAGCTTGCCATTGCTCAGCCTCATATCTTTGATGAAATTTTGAAAGCTGCTCAGGCTGCGGTAGCTGCCTGAAGCTGGCTTGGCCGACTGTTCCTGCACAGGACAGGAACAGACCTGGCAAAGCGGGTCTCTTTACAGCAAGGGACTTACCAGCCGCAATGTATTTTCCAGAAACCGCTCCTTAAACGAGCGGTTTTGCCATTGGACCGCGTCCAGCCGTTCTGAATCATCGAGATAGGTCTGCTGTAAAGATCGCAGTTCTTTCGCGAACTGTGACTCGTATACGAAAAGCGATACTTCGTAGTTCAGCCACAAGCTTCGCATGTCAAGATTCGCTGTGCCGAACATTGAAACTTCACCGTCGGCCATAACAGATTTCGTGTGCAGCAATCCTCCTCGATAGAGGTAGATTCCCACTCCGGCGCTCAGCAGTTCATCAAAGTAGGAACGGCTGGCATAACGTGTGAGTAATGAATCCACTTTCTCCGGAATAATCAATTGTACCTTAACCCCGCGTCCGGCTGCGCCAAGCAGCGCCCTGAGTAATGACTCATCAGGTACCAGATAAGGTGTGGTGAGCACCAGCTCCTGCTGTGCGGCGTTGATCAGCGCAAGTAACATTTGCAGCAGGCCAGCACCGCTCTCTCCCGGACCTGAAGGGATGACCTGGATGTCTGCAGGGCCCTGGTCCTCCATGATGTGAAGACCCGCGTTTTGAACGATCTTTTCGATCGACTCTCCCGTTTCAAGTATCCAGTCGCCGATCATGGTCGCCGCCAGTGAGACCACAACGGTCCCTTTGAGTCGGACCATGGCATCAACCCACTCGCCCACACCCGCTCCCTGTTTGAAAAAACGCGGGTCTACAAGGTTCATACTCCCCGTCCAGGCCACCTCACCATCAATGACGATGATCTTGCGATGGACGCGCAAGTCGGTGCGTCCGATAAACGTGCGGAAGATGCCGACCGGTAAAGCTGGCCGCAATTCGATGCCGGCATCCCGGAGCTGTTGGGGTTGTTTGCCTTTCCACCAGGGGCGGGCACCGAGTGCATCAATCAGCAGGCGGCAGGAAACACCTCGTCTGGCAGCGCGAATCACAGCCTCCAGCACTTCGTCGGCCAGGCCACCTTCGTTCCAGATGTAAAACTCCATCAGCATACTCGTCTGTGCAGCGTCCACGTCCCGGGTGATCTGTTTCAGAATTTCTTGCGTGTTGGAAATCAGTTGTAAGCTGCACCCGCAGACAGTCGCACTCCCCATCGTAGTTAGCCCAAGCTGATTCATGCCACGTACGGATGAAGAATGACGCGACCAGTCTACATTAGTGACTCCCATTTGAGTCGCGATTTCTGCAAGTTTTTTGTAGTCAGTCCGCAGCCGTTCAATGGCTCGGGTACGACCGCGGCCGATCCGCCGCTCACCAATGAGCAAATAAAAGAGAACGCCAACGAACGGCACCGCTGAAATCAGTACCAGCCACGCCAGTGCGACGCCCGTTGCGGGCCGTTTCATAATGACACGAATCGAAACCGCGATGACGAGCAGGGGGTGTGCGATTAACAGAATATTTGAAGGATGCAGTAACAGGTAATTAAACATTGGTTGTCTCGCTGTTGAAAGGTCGGTACTGACCTCAATGTTTGAGTCCGGGAACCGTGTGGTACCCCGATTCTTTCTGACAGGATCTGACGAAGGTGTTTTTCTGGAGTATTTCCATAACTGTAAATGCAGTATATAGTTTTGTCGTTGATTTGCGCGTTTCTGACACAGGAATCATCGGCTTTCCCTGTATTTGACCTCGCAGGCAGAAAATCGTCACAAAGTCAGTACAAGGTCCTGTTATGATGCATATCCCCGCTGACTTTGCAAGAGTTCAGTACGGCCTGCTCTCACGGTCTGGCAAATTGCCGTACGCACTTTAAGGTTGTTCTGGTACATTACGGCTGAGAGGCAGGATCAGGTTTTACTGGAATTCGTTGTGGTGTTTCCCATACATGGAGGCGGGGAGCGAATGTTGAAGAATGTCGAATCGATGCCAGGAAGGCGGCATCTGTTCCGCAGGTTGGAAGTGGCACTGATTTTTACCCTGGGCACGCTGGCAATGGTGGCATGCACGGGTTTGAGACAAGTCGTCCCCGCACCAATGGTATATGAGGAACAGTCAAAAGAACTCCTCAAAATTGCGCCGCTGGGTACGCCAAAAGATCAGGCCATTCAGCAATTGGAAGCGGCGGGCGTCTCGGGTGAGTTCGCTTCGAGCCCTTCCATTTACTACTGTGATTTGTGGAAACGTGAAAATGGAAATCGCTGGCATTTGAATGTTGCCTTGCTCTTTAACGAGGCAGGAGAACTTTACAAAACGAGACCTGCTCAGGCCGATGTCTCCTGGAAGAGCAATCAGGATTCCGCGAAAGCATCAGACGTTGAAGAACAGGAAGCATCAACATCTGGGGCGCGATTCTGAAACCGTAGCGGCCTGTTCTCGAAAAGTGTTTTTGAAAACACGACGGGTCAAGCCGCGTCTGAGTTTACGGTGATTGCTGCTTTTGAAAGGTCTATGTTCGCCAGGTGCAGTCTTAACGGTCGACCGAATCAGCGGGCTTTTCCAGAAGCTGGATATGTCCCTGGCAGAACTTGCAGGAAGCGGTCATTCCCAGGTATTTTTGTGCGATTTTTAATTCTTCACGACAGTGAGGGCAACTCGTGTAAAAAAACTGTGAGCTGGTTTTACCGGACTCGATTCGCGGAAGAATGGGGGCCTGGCAGAACTTGCAACTGACTTGTTTCCCGAGATACTTTTTGTGAACGCGCAGTTCTTTTTGGCACTGCGGGCATTGGAAATAAAAGCCAATCGGGTAAGCGTCACAGCGAACAGAAAGTTCCTTGAGTGGGTGAAATGCCGGGATCTCGACAGTATCGTGCTCTAAATCGTCATTCAGCAGTTCGCGACAGGTCTGGCAATGAACCAGTTTTGCTGGCATGTCCTCTCCGCATTGAGGACAGGGGCCACCGGGCCAAGGGGGCATAATGAATCCTTAACTTTAACAATCAATTCTGAAATGTTGAAAGAATCGAGATGGCCCGGTATCTCGCTCAGTTGTTGTCTGTGAAATCGCTATGAGGCACTTACGCTCAT
>NZ_CALFPF010000378.1 GCF_937919775.1 uncultured Gimesia sp. | reverse complement strand
TGGGAAATGGCGCTCCGGCTGGATCCATTGGATGGGCAGGCACGCACCAAGGTGACTGCGCTGATGGCGACGGAGACCCGCGTTCGGGGCGGATATGAAGGCGCTGATAAATCAAGCAACGTCAAACGCCAGTCCGCCTATGATGAAGGGCGCGCCACGCCCGAACAAAGGCGCCAAGCGCAAAAAGGGGGGGCTCCCGATGGTCCGGGGCAATCACAGGAAGCCGATCTCCTGCGCTCGATCCGAAAAGAACCGGAAAATAAGGATCCTTACCTGAAACTGGCCGACTTTTATCGTCGTGATGGAAAGCTGGTCGAAGCCAAGGAACATTACGAAAAAGCATACGAGCTTTCCGGAAAGGATTCCAATATTGGCGAACAGGTTGAAGATGTGGATCTGGATCTGTTACGCGAACAACTGATCGATGCGAAGGATAAATTCAATCGAAATAATGAAGATGCGGATGCCAAGAAAGAGGTTACCTTAATCAGCAAAGCTTTGATTAAACGCGAAATTGAAGTCTTCACCAAACGGGTAGAACGTTATCCGGCTGACATGCGCGTGAAATATGAATTAGCACAACGCTTTATCCGATTGAAAAAATGGTCGTCGGCCATCTCTTTATTGCAACAGGCGGTCAAAGACACACGCATCAGTGCGGATGCCCTGGTTGCCTTGGGGAAATGTTTCTTTGCAGATGGTAAAAAAGAACTTGCCAAAAGGCAGTTCGAGAAGGCACTGCCCAAGCTTTCCCCGGATGATAAGCCGGAGATTTACAAAGAATCACACTATCTGCTGGCCCGGCTGTATGAAGAGTCGAAGGAAAAGGAAAAAGCAGACGACCATTACAGCGAGATTCTGGCGGTCGATTATGACTATCGGGATGCACGTGAGCGACTGGAAAAACTTCAGTCCGGTAATGTCTGAATGTATGGTCGTTTTCCGGAAATTCCTGAAAAAAGGTGATTTTTGCAGCTCGGAATGGCTGGAATAACGACTTGGAGGTTGTTAAGCTCCTGTTCTGCCTGAGATTTTATAGTGGCGACTGTCTTAAACAGATGGAAGTCGTTTTGTATTGTAAATAGTTACTCAGAAAATACTTAAGTCGAAAAATGCCAAACACAAGAAGTGCCAAAAGAGCCCTGCGAAAAAGTGATGCTCGTCGTCTTCGTAACCGTTCTACCCGTTCCGAATTAAGAAACACCATCAAAATTGCCCGCACTGCGATCGCCGGAGATGATTCTCAGACTGCTGTGACTGCACTGCAGAAAGCATCTAAAAAGATTGATCAGGCTGCTGCCAAAGGTATCATTCATAAGAATGCCGCTGCCCGTACTAAATCACGGCTGGCAAAAATTGCAAACAAAAAGCCCGCTGCTGAATAATCAGCGTTCTCGCTCTAAAACAGCCCCTCGTAGATGGTTCTGTCTCAACAGAATTCTTTGCGTGGGGCTTGAGTTTTTTATACCCGCACGATTTCACCAGTGCATGACAAATCCACCATCCACATTGATGGTTTGTCCGGTGACTTGAGCCGCGCGATCGGAGCTGAGAAACACGATCATATTCGCGATGTCCTGGGGAGTCTGCCAGCGCTGGAGCGGTACCAACTGTTTAATCTTTTCGCCGGCCCATTGCTCATAAGTTTTTTGATCTGCCTTCGCCTGACGATCATTCCAGGCTTTCCAGACCGATTGATTCAGGGGGGTCTGTACCATTCCGGGGCAGACGGAATTGACTCGAATTCCAGCGGGTGCCAGATCTTTCGCCATACATTGTGCAAAGTTAATGTTGGCTGCTTTGGAAGCGCTGTAAGGCGGATCTGTCTGCGAGCCGATTTGACCGGCAATCGAACTGATGAAAGTCATACAGCCTGTGCCAGCCTGTTGCATGAGTGGCGTGACGGCATGCGCCACATTCACCATCCCCTGCATGTTGACTTCAAACACACGCGGCCAGTCAGCGGGGGTCAGGTTGGTAAAGGGAAAACCGAATTTTCCCGAGCCGATCGCAGCCGCATGGACCAGATGATCGATTTGCGAAACCCGATTCAGTGTCTGTTTCGCGATTTCCTGAACGGCAGTGTAATCGGTGATATCGACCTGAAATCCGAGCACGGTCTGCCCGGTTGCTTCACTCAATTGATCGGCAATGCGATGGACCTGATCGGTCCGATCCCAGAGAACGGGCTGGACTCCTTCTTCGGCAAACGTGCGGGCCGTGACCAGTCCAATGCCACTGGCACCGCCTGTAATCACAGCAGAGGTGCCTGATAAATTGAGATCCATCGCTTGATTCATCCTCGTTCGAATGGGAATCGCTTGAGTCGGGTGAATCTCATTCTGATCAATGGCTTTTCCCTCTGCAAGCGGCCTGCTATCTTAATATCACAGGAAAAACGGCAAATCAGCTGCAGGTGTGAAAGGAACTCTATGAAACTCGGAATGATTAACTCGGCCTGGGCGCAAGCCGGTCGCGATACTGCCTGGGGATTGCAGAAGACAAAAGAGATCGGTTTCGACTGTGTTGATATTTTCATTGATCCGCTCGATGTGGATATCCGCGAACGAAAACTGGTCAAGGATACGTGCGTTCGTTTAGACCTGCCGATTGTTTCCGTATGTTGTGTTGCGGTCGGTTTAATCGATTTCAATCCGAGTGTGCAACGTTTTCATCTGCAGCGAGTGAAGGATTACCTGGATCTGTGTTATGAATACGAGGCGAAAAACCTGCTGCTCGTGCTCGGCGAATACATCTGGAACCGGGAAGTGATCCCTCCCGAAGCGCAATGGAAACTGGGCGTCGAACAATGCCAGATTCTGGCAGGTTACGCGGAGAATCTGGGGCTGGAAATTGCGCTCGAACTGGAACCGTTTCCGCTTTCCTTATTGAACAGCGTCGATGCGATGGTGCGTTTTGTAGATGAGGTCAATCATCCGGCTTTAAAGGCGAATATTGATATTTCTCACCTGCTGTTAGCGGATGTAAAACCGGAAGAACTCCGGAAATTAGAGGGGAAAGCCACGCACGTGCATATCTCTGATTGCGACGGCAAAGTACACGGGGATTTGCCGCCGGGCAGGGGAGTGGTGCCCTTCGAAGCCTATCTGAACGAAATCAAAAAACTGAACATCGAGGGGGCGATTTCGCTGGAACTGGAATATTCGCCTGAACCGG
The DNA here is from genome assembly GCF_937919775.1 of uncultured Gimesia sp. GTDB lineage: Bacteria > Planctomycetota > Planctomycetia > Planctomycetales > Planctomycetaceae > Gimesia. Next base: position 652 of record NZ_CALFPF010000378.1, on the reverse strand, counting down.
ACAAAATCGAAGATTGGGTCCGGGAAGCCTATGAATCGACGAATACTCTGCTGCAGAAGGCGGGTTTGAGGGGCTGAAGACGTCAGAAAACGATCTGAAACGGGAGAGTTTTTTGAATTCGGTGAATCCCCCCGTCTGTTGCTTGAAGTTTTCCATGCGTTTCCCTAATTTCGCTAGTAGAGACGCCATGAGGTTGGCGTTAGATCGAAAACCCTTTTGTCAAAATTGAGAATTCAAACGATGGCTGACCTAATTGCCCCTCATGGAGGTTTGAGCGAACCTGTCTGTTGTACAGTTCCTGCGGCGGAAATTGAAAGCTTCAAAGCCGAAGCAGCAACACTTCCCAAAGTACCTGTTTCTGCGGCTGATTTATCGACCGTGTATCGTCTGGGAGACGGCACACTCAGTCCCCTGACCGGTCCGATGACGGGTGAAGTATTCAACCGTGTGCTCGACGAAGCCTGCATTGAAGTGAACGGCAAGCAATATGCCTGGACGATTCCTCTGTCGCTGCCTGTGACTTCCGCATTGGCCGCCACACTGGCCAGCGGTCAAAAAGTCGCGCTCACCAATCCTGCCGGCGAGATCGTTGCCACTCTGGAGATTCAAGATGTCTTCGAATGGGACAAACCCAAGTACATCAAGAGCGTTT
>NZ_CALFPF010000377.1 GCF_937919775.1 uncultured Gimesia sp. | reverse complement strand
ACTAAAAAAATAGCAATTTACAGAGGGTGCCATAAGCCTTCCTTATCTGTTAATCGGCAAATGGGAGTCGCTCAAGCGTGAGTTCGAGCACACTGATTATCATGATTCTGAAGATATTCCACTTTCCATCGTTGACGAATGCAGGTTGAGCACAAAGAATAGTTTTCATTGCTTTCCCAAAAATACGGCAGGAAACAGATTCCTGTACCGTTTCGTTTCACTGCCTTCATGCGTGTATTAAAAGACTGACGGCATTGAAAAAAATCATAATCATCGAGAAACTCTTTTCCGAGTGCGTATGAGAACCTAAAATGAATACAGAGCTCCCGGAACCGCTGGATGTGATCGCCGTTGGCGCACACCCTGATGATGTGGAAATTGCCTGCGGCGGAACCTTGGCAAAACTCGTTTTGCAAGGCTACCGGGTGGGAATCATCGACCTCACCGATGGGGAACCAACTCCCCTGAGTACGGGCCCTGAAGCCAGACTGAAAGAAGCACAAAAAGCGGCGGAAATTCTGGGGGTTCATGTCCGGGAGACCCTGGAACTGACCAATCGACGCCTGTTTGACAGCTTTGAAAACCGGGTCGCCTTAGCGACATTATTTCGCAAATATCGTCCGCAGGTTGTGCTGGGGCTCGCAGGCAAAACACCGATGGCCTCTCCCGATCACTGGCAGGCCATGCAGATCACCGACGCCGCCGTCTTTTATTCCCGGCTGACAAAGTGGAATGACCAGTTCAGCAATACCGAGCCGCACACGATCAAAAAGCAAATCTGGTATCCTTTGGGCTTTGGCTCTTTGAATTATCCCGAAGGAAGCGGGCAGTTTGTCGTCGATATTTCAGACACCTTAGAACAAAAACTGGCTTCCATCCGTGCTTACGAATCACAATTTCCGCCCGAGAAAAAACGGGTATTTCGGCTTGTGGAGAGCCAGAACAGCCTGCTGGGAACCAGCGCCGGCTTCGAGGCAGGCGAACTTTTCATCTGCTCGACGACACTGGGAGTGCGTGATCTTGTCCAGACGGTTTGCCCCTGAAATCGATCTGGTGCGACCCCCGTTTAACCATCGCGACATCCGTGTTCAGATACTCGATCCGAATGAACCGGGAGGTGCTCCCCTAAACCCGGATATCGGCTAAGACAGTAAAAAACAAGCAGATACGGCATTTTTAAAATTTCCATCTATGGTAAAAGATGCTATGATACTGGAAAGTAATCTGGCATTTGCCTGGCATTTGGAGAATGGGACTCCGAACTCAATCTGGTTTATCATCGGCGAACAAAACAGGCTTATTAATGGTTGGAATTCGTTACGGCACAGTCAGCATTACCGGTAATTTCCGTGAAAATAATGAGGACAATTATTACATCGATTCACTCAATAAATACTTTCTGGTTGCAGATGGTATGGGTGGGCAAAGTGCAGGCGAAAAGGCCAGCCAGTTAGCCATCGAGCTGATTCCGAAAAAACTGAATCAACTGATCGATTTTGAGAACGGCAATACAGAGCGCGTGATTCCGTCGATAGATGAAGCGGTCTCGCATGCCAATGCAGAGATTATGGCGCTCGGAGAAGTGGACCCTTCCTGTCGCAGTATGGGTACGACAATCGTTTTTGTGGTTCAGGCCGGAGAAAAGTTTTTTATCGGTGGCGTGGGAGACAGTCGTGTTTACCTGCTGCGAAATAATACTCTGCATCAACTGACTACCGATCATTCCCTGACACAGGCTTTGGTCGATGCCGGCACGATCACTCCTGAAGAAGCATTAACGCATCGATACAAAAATGTACTCTATCGCTATCTGGGCACCAAAGATGGAAGTGCGGGTACGCAAACCCGACAGTTGGACCCATTAGCCCGGGATCGGATTCTGCTCTGCTCCGATGGCGTGACCGATGGAATTTCGGACGAAAAACTGCAGGAATTTCTGGGACAGTTTGATGATCCACAGAAGACAGCCGAGGAAATAGTAAAAACGGCACAGGAAGGGGGCTCCAAAGATAACATCACCTGCATCGTTTTATTTATTGATTAACAATCTATGAATCTTCCTGTTTGAAGCGGAAAGATTCTTACCTTTCTCGGCAGACTGTTCGATTTCAGTTTTCAATCTGGCTGGTCAATGCGATTACGATCTCTTTTACCCTTCCTGCTCGCGGCCATGATGACAATCGGCG
>NZ_CALFPF010000376.1 GCF_937919775.1 uncultured Gimesia sp. | reverse complement strand
GATTCTGCTCAACAAGTCCGACACCAGTCCGTTCTGAAAGTCTGTCCCATTTGCTTTTGCCGGCTGTTCCTGAAATCTTCATTCCGAATTCAGGCGGTTCGCTGAAAAAATAACAAAACACTCATAAGTCTGTACTTACGTCGATTTGAATATTTTCACGCTGTCCGATTCCGAACCTTTTGAATACGAATCTGTTCTGCTAGAATACGCGGCCATCAACGGGAAGGTCGTTCCGAGCAACTCCCGCTGAGAACCATTAATAACGTAACCATTTTCTAACGAGATACTTAAGGAAATAACGTGCGCTGGACGAACACTCTGATCCCTACCATAAAAGAAGTTCCCGCTGATGCAGAAATTCCCAGCCATCAACTCATGTTGCGGGCGGGACTGATTCGTCAGCTAATGGCGGGGGCCTATACGTATCTCCCGCTGGGCTGGAGAGCCATTCAAAAAGCGGCCCAGATCGTACGTGAAGAAATGGACGCCGCCGGCGCCGCAGAACTTCACATGCCGGCCCTGCAGCCACTGGGTCTGTTTGAACGAACGCAGCGGAAAGAAGCCTTTGGTTCGGTGTTAATTCAATTCAATGTGCCACGAGGCAACAGGCTCATTCCAATGGCATTGGGTCCCACCCATGAGGAGGTGGTGACCGACCTGATCAGCCATTGCATCAGCAGTTACAAACAACTGCCTTTGACCGTTTATCAGATTCAGACCAAGTTCCGTAACGAAGAGCGTCCCCGCTTCGGTGTTTTACGCACCAGCGAGTTCCTGATGAAAGACGCCTACAGTTTCAGTTCCTCTGTTGAACAACTGGATGAAATCTATGACCGCATGTATCGCGCTTATTGTCGGATCTTCGCCCGTTGCGGGTTAAAATACCTTCCCGTCGAAGCAGAAAGTGGCCCGATTGGTGGCGACGCCTCGCACGAATTCATGATTCCGGCGGACAATGGTGAAGATTCGATCGTGTACTGCGAAGCTTCCGGTTACGCCGCGAATATGGAACGCGCCGATACTGGCCGCAAGACACCAGAAATCAAGACATCTCCCAATGCAGCTGCGCTGGAGAAAAAAGCCACTCCTGAAGCGACTAGCATCGAACAGGTCAGCAAATTTCTGGGTTGCGAACCTTCACAAATGATTAAAACGCTGATCTATCTCGCCGATGGAGAGCCTGTTGCCGTCCTGATTCGGGGAGACCACGAAGCCAACGAGGGCAAGATTCGACGTGCCCTGGAGGCAACCTCGGTCGAACTGGCCGACGAAAAAACCATTCAGCAAGTCACCAGCGCTCCTACCGGATTCGCCGGCCCAGTGGGGATCAAGTGTAAGATCATCGCCGATCACGACATTCCATTGATCGAAAATGCGATTACCGGTGCCAACGCAGCAGATATGCATTTATTGAATGTGAATGTCGGTCGCGACTATCAACTGGATACAACGTATGACCTGCGCAACGCCGAAGCCGGTGATCCCTGCCCCAAAAGCGGTGAACCACTCAGTATCGTACACGGCATTGAAGTGGGCCACGTCTTCAAACTGGGTACGAAATACACCGAAGCGCTCGATGCCAACTTTCTCGATGAAAAAGAAAAACGACATCCGATTATCATGGGCTGCTATGGGATTGGCGTAAACCGAATTGTCGCCGGTCTGGCAGAAACACGGCATGATGAAAAAGGCCTGATCTGGCCACTTTCGATCGCCCCTTATGAAGTGCTTGTGATTCCGCTGAACACGAATGAAGAAGAAGTCATGCAGACTGCGGAACGCTATTACAGCGAACTCAAAGCTGCAGGTGTGGATGTGCTGTTTGATGATCGCAATGCCCGCGCGGGGGTCAAATTCAACGACGCCGACCTGATTGGAATTCCCTATCGCATCGTCATCGGTGGCAAAGGGCTCAAGAACGGTGAAATCGAAACTAAATGGCGGACTGCAGAAAATGCAGAAATGATCGCCTTGGATGCCGGTATCGCCCCCATCCTTGAGGCATTAGAAGCAAAGAAGCAGGAAGAATATCAGGCAGCCAACGTTCCCGCGTAAGACAGGCATCCTGAACAACAAGACCTCAACGAAAAAAGCCGGCGGAGAACGATTCCCTGCCGGCTTTTTAATTCACCAATTCATGATCACAGTTTGATTACTTGAGTTCTTTGATCCGAATATCTTTCCAGGCAACAGAATAAGGGCCAGTGCCCTTTGCAATGCCGTGAACCTGCAGACCAATGAAGCCTGACGGATGCGTCTTATAGATCGCTTCGTCTGTCAGATCTTCGATCTCTTGACCGTTGATCCAGGTCTGGATGCGTGGGCCATTGGCAACAATCCGGAATTTATTCCACTCACCATCTTTCAAATGCTTGTGAGGCTTAAGCCGTGATTCTGGTGTTAACCAGCCACGTCCGGTGGCTTCGCCATACACATAACCGGCTTCAGCACCGCCATCGCCACTGGCTTCGATTTCCACCTGGGGACCATTCACGGCTTTATCACCTTCTTCTTTCCGGCTGCGAATCTGCACACCTGAGTTCAACTTGTCGTGAACTTTGACTTCAAACTCAAGTTCGAAATTTCCGTATTTTTTCTTGGTACACAAAAAGGTGTTTCGGCTGCCTTCCGCAGTCGTCCCTTCAATTGTTCCATCGACCACTTTATAGGTGGCTGTTCCATTCTTCACTTCCCAACCATCGAGTGTCTTGCCGTCAAACAGGTTTACCCAACCGGAGTCCGCTCCGGCTTGTACGCTGCCAGTCAGACACACAGTCGCCAAAACGGCCAGACTGAATCCCCATACGCGAGTTCGTGTCATGTTTTCTCTCCCCAAAAAAAGTCTCAATGTTGATTAATACTTGTTGTCATTTCATCTTGTCATTTCATCTAAAGCAGATTTGTTATCCTAACATAGCAGAAACCACAAATCGAGCAGGTGCATTTGATTCAAACAGCTTATCGAGCCAGAATCGGCCCCGGTGCATTGATCGTCTTCGCCTGTTTTGCATCTCCCGGCATTTCACGATGTTCAAATTCAGGCGGCGCCGGTTCACCAGGACGCTGATTTCGATCTACAGTCGGATTTTTCGGAACCGTATCGCCTGTCTCTTCAGTCCATTGATCAAGCACCTTCCGGAGCCGGGATAATTCACCGGCGTTTTCTGGTTTCGCCGCCAGATTATGAAACTGATACGGGTCTTCTGTCACCAGATACAGTTCTTCCGCCGGACGTGGCTTTAAAAAGACATCCTGCTGAAATTCATTCAGTTTGCCCTCTTTGAATCGCTGCCAGAGCACTTCCCCTGACGGAAATTCGATCGATTCAACACAGAGGTTCCGTTGTTCCGGCCACGCATTTCGGATGTAAAGCCAGTGCCCTGAGCGCACCATCCGTTCGTGGGCTTTAAAGACGTGCCAGTTATGCTCGGCAAAAGCATAATCGCGCACTTTTGCCTCAGGCTGTGTGAGAACTTTCTGAAAGCTGACGCCCTGAATGCGAGGATCAGGAGCCACTCCCGCCAGCGCCAGCATCGTCGGACCGATATCAATTGTACTGACAAGACTCTTCGTTACTGTTCCCGGTTTGATAACAGCAGGCCAGCGGACCATCATTGGTGTTTTAATCCCGCTGTCATAGAGCCTGGTTTTACAACGGGGAAAAGGCCGACCGTTGTCAGCGAAAAACAGAACCAGAGTGTTGTCGGCGATTCCCTGGGCATCCAGCTCGTCGAGAATTTTGCCTGTAAAGAAATCGATGCGACTGATTTCATCGTAGTATTGCGCGAGATCCCGACGGGTCTCCGGTGAATCTATCAGATAGGGAGGCACCACCACTTCATCGGGTTGATGAGGCTGATATTCTTTAGAGGCCTGCCAGGCTCTGTGTGCATCAACCGAGGCAAACCAGCAAAAAAACGGTTTGTCTTGGGGACGTTTTTTGAGAATGGGGACCCAGTCCGCTTCCCTGCCCGGCCCCTTGCCCTTCGAGACATGATCAAAGGCGGTTAACGCATAATCCCCCATATGCTGCTTGCCGGAAATGACCGTGTAATATCCTGCCTCACGCAGCAACTGCGGAAACAAAACCTGACCTTCGGGAAGCGGTGTGTGTAATTCCGGAGCCCCTGTATTATGCGGATAGCGGCCCGTGATCACACTGCAACGACTGGGACTGCAACTGCTGGTTGTGAGATACGCGTTATCAAATCGCAGCCCTTCTCTGGCAAGACGATCCAGATGCGGAGTTCGAATGGAAGGGTGCCCATAACAACCCAGATCATTCCAGGAAACATCATCCGCAAAAATCAAGATGATGTTGGGGTTAGCAGTTGTTGTCTGATTCTCTGCAAAACCGGATTGATTAAACAGAACAACGAATAAGAGAAAAAGAAGCCTGTGCGATGAACGCAAAAGAGCAAACATATTGCACGCTACCTCAGCTTAAAGAAGAGAGAAAAGTCACAACCTGTCAGAAACAGCACCCCCTACGGTACTAAAACAGATCAGACATCTCAATCTTGAGGCAGCAAATAGGTTTCTGAGATGCTCGGAAACGAATTGCATCTCCAATCGTTAACAATCATTAGAAATAACGTCTTAATCTTCTTCCGGATCGATTCCGAATTCTTCCGGCAGCTCAAAGCCGAATTCATCCGGTTCTTCTTCATGCTCCAGCAGAAACGTTTCGTCAGATTCCGACTCTTCCACTTCCTCTGCGGGCTCAAAAGTAATCGTAAGGTGAACTTCATGGTGGACGACGGGGTTAAACTGAGATCCCAGTGGTTCAAAACGTAAATGAATATTTGCTTCGGAAGCAATTTCATCTGCAGTACGTTCTGCCGTCTCTGCCAGATCATTCTGGCCACTTTCCCGGTAACAGGCTCCCAATGATTTCCAGGGGAGTTGGCTGTGAGGAATCGGTAATAAGTCAGCCGCATATTGAAGCGGTTTGATCGCTTCAGAATAGCGACCGATTCTTTTCAGAGATTCCCCTCGTAAAAAAGAATATGACGCAGTCAACGACCCGGGATCACTGACTTTATCCAGTTCCCTGAGTGCCTGACTGGGCATGCCCAGCTCTAAATAGCCTTCTGCTGCCATCAATCTTCGCACTGTTTTTTGAGGAATTCGAGGGATCATCATCATAACCTCCAATCTCACCTTATCTGGTGAATCACGCTGGTTGAATTTTTTTTGAAATCAACGCTGTCAGGACCAAGTTGTCATCTTCCATCTCATAAAAAACGCAATCCCAAGTCCTCTGGATCAATTTTACCGCATAGAATGTGCCAAATCTCTCTCCCACCAATCAAAATAACTCACAAACCATTTAATTTGAACAACTTACACACGATCATCAGTCTCAATATCAAAATGCGACAGTGCCAATTCGACAGGCACCCTGATATCATTCTGGTGGCAGCCGACATCAAATCTGCACATCCAAGAGGCTTCTTATTAGACAAGTAATATTACAAACCGGTTCGTCTCAATCGTTTCTGAGCCTGTTTCAGAATAGCGATTCAGACTTTTAAGGCCTCTGTATTCTATTACGTACAAACGAGCATTTATTCAGAAGGAATTTGATGAAACGTGTCATCAAATTCAAACTTTTTTTCCGGTTCGGGATCTTCGGTCTTCTCAGGGGCCGGCTTTTGCGGCGCTTCGGGATCCTGAGGCCAGACTGTTGAAATGCGGGATGAATCGCCTTGCAGCCAGTCTTGATAGCTGCCTGCTTTCCCCGGCTTCAGGAAGAGAACCGTTTTGATCTTGGATGGATCGAGGTCGACCTTTGATTCCGTGACGGCCTGCTCTCTGGTAACCGTTTCAGATTCTTTCTCTTTACCAACATCAGGCTTCTTTTCTGCCTTTGGTGCTTTTGATGCAGCTGCGGCTTTCTGCTTTTCTTTTTCCGCCGCCTCTGCCTTGATCCACTCATCCAACGTTTTCACTGCACGCTGTTTCGTCTCATTCTTGGCTGCAGGCACAGGCGTCTGCGAAGTTTCAACGAACCGCGCCGGTTCAAGATAATCGACTGTGGTGTCGTTGGAAAACTCTTCACTGCCTAATGAAAGCTCAAGCTTCGCGCCGGCAAACTGGGCTCCCTTGTAAATCGTGCCATGTTGAAATGGGCCTGCACCAAGAATCCAGGTATCGCGGGCCGTACTTTTCGCCTGAAGAACGCCCGACTGCCAGACCCGCTCACGTGTTTTCTGATTATAAGCAAACACGCTGATTTTAGCCGCCGCACTTTGATTGTTCTTTTTTGCCAGCGATATTTCAGGAATGGTCGGGATTACGGGAGCCGATGAAACCAATGTTGCGGCAGAAGACAGCATATTACTGGCAGGAATCCCATAGTTCACCTCATGCCCATTGGTGGCAAGAGTGCCCACGCGCGCTTCGATCACATAATCCGCTTGTTCCTGTTTCTCCTGAATCAGACAGTTGGCAGCGACAATCTGCTGCCGTAAGGAGCTGATAATGTAGTCCCCGTTTACAAAGCCCACCCCTTTGATATTTTTGATATACGAAGTATCAAAGTAGACTTTTTTGTTCGCCAAAGTGCTGAAGTCGATATGTGAAATCGTCTGGTCGACCGCATCGGAAGTCAACAATTGTTCGGTCGCGCTGTTGCTTAACATCTTGCCACACCCCGATGAGAGGGTCAGCAGCACGATGAGCGACCAGCCGTGAATGCGATTGTGAGTGAACCAATTAATATCAAACATGAGTTTTGGCGATTGTCTTTTCAGCACAAAGTTTGTCGACACGTTTTCCACTGTTCGTTCGGAAAACTTCCGACAGACAGTAGCCCGGAAACACGATGTGAAATGCAACGTCCATACGTAATGAATCGACTCTCAATGTCTGCATTGAAAGTTTGATCCGTATGTCTGTTTAATTGTGTGGGAAAGGTGGCCAGAACCAGGAAGGAACTTTGACCAGGAGGTAACTTTGTCCTGATCGGTATGAGATACGATCAAAGACACAAATCAATCAGAGAGAATCCTTAGTTGAGAGGGGTCAAGGAATCATCTGATGGGCGGAGTATAGCGAACA
>NZ_CALFPF010000375.1 GCF_937919775.1 uncultured Gimesia sp. | reverse complement strand
GATTTCATCAAACGGCTGGATAACAAACTCCATCTGGAAGAGTTGTTCAATTATATTCCGGAGGCTTACTTTTTCGCGAAGGACGCCGAAGGCCGGTTTATAAATATCAGTCGCGCCTGGATGGACGTTCGCGCGATTCCGAAGGAAGAGGATATTATCGGCAAGACCGACTTTGATATTCACCCGAAGGATCTGGCTCAACAATATGTTGCAGAAGATCAGCGGGTCATGAAGTCGGCTACCCCGCTGCCGAATCAGGTCTGGCTGATTCCTGATCGGCACGGAAATCTGAAGTGGTATCTGTGCAGCAAGATTCCCCTGTTCGGCGATGGCGGTAAAGTGATTGGGGTGGCTGGTGTCCTGCGTGATATTAAAGTGGCCGGCGCCGAATTTCAGTCTTACCAGGAATTGGACAAAGTGATTGCATATGTGCTCGAACATTATCATGAACGAATCCTGATTTCCGATCTGGCCGATCTCATTTTTTTATCTGTCAGTCAGTTTGACCGTAAGTTCAAAAAACTGTATCAGATTACGCCTCAAAAATATATTTTGCGTGTGCGAATCAATGCCGCCTGCCAGTCTTTAACACGGACAGAAAAACGCATATCAGAAATTGCTCTCGAGTCGGGGTTTTACGATCAGAGTTATTTTACCAAACAGTTTGTGAATCTGATGGGTGTCTCGCCTTCCGAATACCGACGCAAATTTAAAGCGTCTGAAACGGAATGAGAGCCGCTCCTGTTTCACTTCGCAGCTGATTTTACGCGATGATTTTATCGATCACATGGCCGCCCACATCGGTCAACCGGAATCGTCGTCCGCTGTAAAGATACGTCAGTTTTTCGTGATCCATACCCAACAACCGCAATATTGTTGCGTGCAGATCGTTCACATGCACTTTATCCTCGGCGGCTTTGAAGCCAATTTCATCAGTGGCACCGTAAGTGGTTCCCGCTTTCACGCCGCCGCCTGCCAGCCAGGTTGTGAATGCGTGGGGATTGTGATCTCGTCCGGGAGTGGCCCCTTTCTGGGCAATCGGCAAGCGGCCGAATTCGCCCCCCCAGATCACCAGCGTTTCGTTGAGCAGACCCCGCGATTCCAGATCGGACAGTAACGCAGCAATGGGCTGATCTGTTTCTTCGGCGAATCCACTGTGATTGCCTTTAATGTCCGAGTGACCGTCCCAGCTGCGCTGGTTTTCCATACCACCCGAATAAATCTGCACAAAACGGGTGCCTCGTTCCACCATCCGCCTGGCAATCAGACACTGTTTTGCGAAGTGCTCACATTTTTTATTACCGACGCCGTATTGTTCCTGCAGATGTTTGGGTTCCTGGGAGATGTCCAGCGCTTCCGGTGCTGCGCTTTGCATTCGGTAAGCAAGTTCAAAACTCTCAATGCGTGCCGCTAGTTCCTGATCGCCTTCATTCTGCTGAAGATGCTGACGATTCAACGACTTTAACAAGTCGAGCTGAGAACGCTGCCTTCCTTTTTCTGTTAACACTGAGGGGGGCTGCAGATTATCAATCGGCTCGCCCGTTGGTCTCAGATAGGTTCCCTGATACACGCTGGGGAGAAAACCAGCGCCCCAGTTCAGGCTTTGTCCTTTGGGCAGACCTCTTCCCAGTGGATCCGACATTACCACAAACGCGGGCAGACTGTTGCTTTCGGAGCCTAGTCCGTAGGTCACCCAGGAACCGACACACGGGTATCCCATTTTGGGGATGCCGCAATTCATCATGAATAAAGCCGGGCTATGGTTGTTTGATTCGGTGTGGCCTGAGTGGATGAAGGCCATCTTGTCGACATGCTGAGACAGATTCGGAAAAATCTCGGAGACCCATTTTCCCGATTCTCCATGCTGCTTGAATTTGAAAGGGCTTTTCATCAAGGGGCCGACTGCGTTTTGAAAGAAGCCGGTTTTATTATCGAAACCTTCCAGCGCCACGCCGTCCCGTTTTTCGAGTTCGGGTTTGTAGTCCCAGGTGTCGACGTGACTTGGACCGCCGTTAATGAATAACCAGATGACCGACTTCGCCTTGGCAGGGAAATGGGTGGGTTTCGGAGCCAGAGGATTGATGGCTTGCAGGGAAGGTGCTGCGTGAGCGGTTTCGAGAACCCCTTCCTGCTTTAACAGGCTGAGCAGGCCTAATGCCCCTATTCCGCTGCCGGCATGCTTGAGCAACTGCCGTCTTGCCAGAAGTTGGTTCAATGAGATTGATGGTAGTTCTGAAAATGGCTGTAACATCATATTTCCCCAAAGAAAAAATGTTGTTTAATCTGTTTCGTTATGATTTTACATCTAGCCTGATGATTAATTCGGATAGATAAATTCGTTCGTACTCAATAATGCGTGTGTGAAATCGGTCAATGCCAGCAGCGTGGCTTCCGGTTTCTTTTCTAATTCGTATGACTTTTGATGGTGTTGAATAAACTCCAGTGAAATCGCCGTTTCATTTGCCGAGGGGGCGCGGCCCAGAGCGGTTTGATACGCGTCTTCGACTGCTTTCTCCAGTGATGCGGGATGCGATTGGTGAATTTCTTTCGCGAACGATTTGGCACTTTCGCGAATGAATTCGGCATTCATGAAGAGCAGTGCCTGCGGAGCGATGGTAGTGCTGGAACGCTGTCCGATACTGACTAACGCTTCGGGAGCATCAAACAGTTGCATCATGGGAATTAACTGGCTGCGTTTGATTTTGAAATAGATACTGCGGCGGAGACTGTTATCCTGCAGCGTGCCGGGTCCATACATCGTAGTATCGAGCTGATTTCCGATGTACAGAATGGAATCGCGAATGACTTCGCCTTCGAGTCTCTGCGGTGAATGTCGCCAATACAGTTTGTTTTCCGGATCGATTTTGGATTGATCCGGCTGGAAATCGGTTGACTGTCGATAGGTTGCGCTGAGCATGATCTGTTTATGCAGCGGTTTGAGATGCCATTCATGCTGGATGAGCTGACTGGCCAGATAATCGAGCAATTCCGGATGGGTCGGACGTTCTCCCTGCAGACCAAAGTCGTTGGGTGTATTCACGATGCCGGTGCCGATATGATGTTGCCAGATCCGGTTGGCGATCACCCGCGCCGCTAATGCACCGGCGCCCTGTTGAGTATCTGTGATCCAGTTCGCCAGTGAGGTTCTGCGATAAGAAGTGGTCGCGGATTTGGGAGGGGCCTCGATCCAGGTTTTTTCCTGTTGAGGTGATCGCATCAGAACCTGCAGAAAACTTTGATTCGCGACGGCGCCTTTCTGTTCGGTATCCCCCCGGGTGAGATAATACGTTTCGTCAAAGAAGTCTTTTCCCTGAGTATGATGGCGGACCGGTTTGATATCCGGGCCTTCGCTGCAGATCATGACTTTCGTCAGAGCCCGTTGCGGTTCTGTTTTGAGATGCTGGTTGACCTTGTCGGAAAGAGCCACCCATTTCGAATCCTGCTCGCGGAAGCGGCGTTCGAGAATCTGTTTCTGTGCAGCCGTCAGTTTGTCCCAGGCTCCCTCTTGGACTAATTGCAGCGCCTGGGAAAGCTGTTCGGGGCTGCCTGTTCCCGTTTTGACAGTAGGGGAACTGGAATTACTGACAGAAAAGCGGGGATGCCCGATGCTGTGGTTCACATTATTGGTGAAGGACATGGTAACTGTGAGTTCGGTTTCGCCCTCCTGATCCAGGGGTGTTTCCAGATCAAACACGATGGCCTGATCTTTCCCGATGCCCCCCATATCGACAGCCCAGCCGGAACCGTATTGCCCGTCGATGGCGCTGTTGGCCGAGAGTGTTGTCTGGTTCTGTTCGTGTGTGGCGCGGGCATTGGTCAGTTTGACCTCTGTCGCGGCTCCCTTTTTGTCTGCGACTGATTTAGCCTTTACATTGAATGCCGTCAAAGAGAAATTTCCGTTCAAGGCGCGGCCCGGTCCCTGTTTCGGTAATGAGCGATGGGTTAATGTTTCAAGGCGAATGGCACGAATCGGCCGGACATTGGTCCGCAGAGTAAATGTGTATTGATCCTGGTTGATATTCGGGCCGCTGACCAGCACCGAACCGTCCTCCAGCTTTTCGAAAAGGGCTTTGCCTTTTGAAGTATGGCTGACAACGTCCGGGACAATCCATTCATCGAGTTGTGTCGTATCGATTTTTCCCTGTTTTAACCAGTTTTCGAAATCAGTTTTGATCTGCCCCGTTTCATAGTCCTGCAGGGCTTTGATTAGTGGCGCGTGCGCCAGATCAAATTTGGCTTTTTCCTGTTTGTATTTTTCGGGATCGAGATCCAACTCGATTTCCGTGCGGACGGTTGTTGTGAATGTGGAGAGCATGCGGTAGTAATCGTCGCTGGCGATCGGATCGAATTTATGATCGTGACAGCGGGCACAGCCGACACTCAGCCCCAGCATCGCCAGGCCTGTCGTGTTGAGCATATCGTCCAGGGCATCATAGCGGGTGCGTTCCACTTCATTGGCGGTGATCTGTGTCGGGAATACACCTGCGCCGAGAAAGCCGGTCGCCATTAATGCCAGCGGATTTTCAGGAGCGATTTCATCACCGGCCAACTGCCATTTAATGAACTGATCGTAGGGCATATCCTGATTCAGGGCTTTGATCACAAAATCCCGGTAGTGATATGCAAAGTTCCGGTCGTAGTCGTGCTCAAAACCGTGACTTTCAGCAAAGCGGGCAATGTCCAGCCAGTGGCGGGCCCAGCGTTCGCCATAATGCGGACTGGCCAGCAGCCGATCGATCAGACTTTCATAAGCCTTGGGAGATTTGTCCGCAAGAAACTCTTCGACTTCGGCTGGAGTCGGGGGAAGTCCAATTAAATCAAAATATGCACGGCGGATATAGACCCGTTTGCTGACGGCCTCATTGGGTGTCAGGCCTTTTTCTGCCTGCTTCGCCAGAATGAACTGGTCGATTTCGTTTTGTGCCCATGAATTGTTTTTCACTTTCGGGAGGGCAGGGGCTTTCAGCGGTTGAAACGACCAGAATTTTCGGTCGTCGTCTGTGATAACCAGTTTTTCCGAACCCGACTTGCCTGCGGTTGCCAGATCTTTGTCATATGGGGCACCCAGATCAATCCATTTCGACAGACTGGCGATTTCTTTTTCAGAGAGTTTCTTTTCCTTGAGTGGCATGAATGGTTCTTCGCGGTGTTCGACCAGTGCCATCAGGTAGCTCTCTTTGCCCGTTTTCTCGATCATGCTGCTGTCGAGCAGTTTTTTGCGGCTGGAAAGATCGAAGTCTCCTTTGACCGATTTCCCGCCATGACACTTCAGGCATTTTTCAACTAACAGCGGCCGTACTTCTTTTTTGAAGAGGTCCAGCCCCTGCTGCATCCGCTGGGCATGGTCGGCGGGCAGTGCTGCTTGCTTGTCTGCTGCAGAGAGTGAAACGGGTAATACGATTCCGACCAACAGTGTGAGCGCGCTTAGGGAATTCCGCATCAAAGCCTCGTCGTCTTGAATGTAAAATCAGGTGAGATTTCCAGGAGTGATTGTCTGAGTATTTCTATGTCACAACAAATCAGTTGAGAAATCAATCAGGAATTGGGTTTTCCGGACTGATACAACTGTAAAATTTCTTCTGCAGATAAAGCACGTCCGAATAAGGCAAATTCATCCAGACGACCGTTTAAACTTCGAATCGAATGTTCGCCCGTATGTTCCTGAGGGCGCCAGTTTCCAATTTCCGCATCGCCGATGACCAGAGGGATCGGGTTTTCAATCTTGTGGTGACTGACGGGAAGACCATCCAGATAATGCACGACTTCTCGTTTCTGGTGATCATAAACCGTCACCAGATGGATCCAGCGGCCTAAGTCCGTCGGTTGCAAAACGACGGGTGAGAAAAAGTTTTTACCAGGGCCGGTTTTGACACCCAGAATGATTTCGCCTTTATCGCTTAACTGCCAGTGCGGGTTGCCCGCGTTGTAACCATCGGTGAGCATCAACGAACTGAGCCAACGGTCGAAGCCTTCGATTCTGACCCAGGCTGTTAATGTGAGGGACTGATATTCGCCGGGAACATGCAGGCGAACCCGGTCGCTGGTGCGTTTGAATTCCAATGCACGTTTTTGTGGCCAGCGGCCTGACGTCCATTGGCAGCCCACGATAGCCCCGTCGGCTGATGCAAGATGGTGCTGACTTTTGTTTTTCAGAGTTCGTAACCAGTTGGACGATTCTTCAAAATCATAATAAGCGATCAGTGACGGATCGTTTTTGAGAGAGGCATTCTGTGCTTGCCAGCGGGTGAATTGCCGCGCTTGCTGCTGTTCTGCCAGATGCGAGAGCTCTTCCGGATTGATTAACGGCAGCATTGCTTCTGTTAAGCGGTTGAGGGTTCCCAATTGATCAAACTGCACACCTTCGCCGGTTGATAAACTTTGAATATTGGAAGGGTTTACCTGCTGATCGGGCGAATGCAACTCCACCTTGCCCTCGATGACCTGGACATGTCCGCTGCCGGTTGGTTCGAGGGACAGAGTGAATTCCGTGCCCAGATCGACGACATTCAAACGTGACGTTTCAATTGTGAATCCATGTGCCTGTTCGGGAACGGATGCCCGGACTTTTCCATATTGGCAGAATGCTTTGAGGGGGGAAATCAACTCGAACGCGGCGGGCCCTTCGATCAAAACCGAGGCACCGCTGATCAGTTCCACTTGAATCGTCCCTTTTTTCAGTTTCAACCAGCCTGCAGATAAACCAGCGCCGGTCTGCAGATTGCGAGGAGTCTCCCATTCGACACCGACGGCCTGCGTCAACAAAGCAATGTGATCGGTTTTCGGGCTGTTTGTTTCACTTTCCGGCGCGATTTCGGGAGAATCGGCGATCAGGGAACCTGGTTCAGGACGCGTATTCCACCCGGCATAATAAGCCAGAGAGAGCAAGAGTGTCGCTGCCACGAGTGAGGAAACCAGTAGCAACAGGAAACGGGGAGTTCCCAGACTGGTATGCTGTTCGGTAGAGGCAGGGTGTGGAATCCAGTCTTCAGATTCTCCTGTTTCCGTCGCCCAGACCGACAAGCCGGAATGGACTCGCATGTATTCTACATAAAGCTGGCGCTGCTGCGGATCTTCTTTTAACAGTTTCTCCAGCTCTGCATGTGCTGCCTGGCTGATGTTACCCTGCAGAAGTGCGTCGATCAATTGAATGGTCTGATGGTCGTGAGAAAAATGTTTGTTCATGAGCCTGCCTCCGCAGAGTGAAGTGTCTGTTGCATGCAGTCCATGAGTCGAAGTCGCAAGCGTGCGAGTTTCTTGTAAGTCGCATCAGCGGAACGCCCTGACTGTGCGGCGACTTCTTTGATGGTGAGTTGATCGTGATAACAGTCCCGGATGAATTGTCTATTTTCACCATCCAGTTTCTGAATGCAGTCATCCAGTGCCTGTTTTTGTCGATCGGTTTCGGTAAGCGAGTTTGTCTGGCACTCTGCGACGAGTGACAGAACTTCGTCTGAAAAATATAGTCGATCCCGGCTTTGGACCCGCTGAAAATTTTTGACCTCGTAAAAAGCGATTCCGCAGGCCCAGGCGGAAAAACTCTGCTCTGAATCAAAGGTATTCCATTTTCGCCATAGAACCAGACATGTTTGCTGGAAAACATCTTCCGCGTCGGTCTGGTGGGGGAGTAACGTCCCGATGAAGCCACGAATCAGACTGTGATGTCTGGCCAGTAATGAAACAAACTGCTCATCAGGGGCCAGCCCCAATCCTGCTTCCGTTTGCCGATTTGTTTCTGATGAGCGGTTCATATGAGTAATCGTACGCAGATGTCAAAAACGGACGGAGATAAACAGATGATTTTTCCTGAATACTTCATTTCAATGTTCAAGAGTTGGTGTAAGTTACTACAGTTGTGTGATTTATGATTTGATATTCAGCATTCAGTTTTTTCTTCAGAGCAGATTCTTCTTAACCCAAAAACGAATCAACCCTCTTTGAGTTCGTTGTTCAAATTATCATCTCCATCTTATCCGGTTTTTGACGAAATGGGAGCCCCGAATTCCACTTCGCGAAAAGTCCAAGTCACTATACAGAATGTTTTTCGATACTGTCGTCTATTCTCCCTTGAATCGCAAATCTCATTTGCCGCGCCACTTGCGAGTTTCTCGTAGAACGGGTAATCTCCTTGGGATATTATTTAACATTTCCCCTGCCCGGCCAAACCGGCCGAGTGGCCTATGAATCTTCATTGCTTTAGTAAATCGATCAGAGTGGTATAAATCCATGCAGGAATCAGTGGATCCTCAAAGCCGAGTTGTCATCACAGGAATTGGCTTAACGGCTCCGAATGGAAATAATCTGGAAGAATTTCGGCAAAGCCTGCTGGAAGGACGCTCTGGTGTTGTCGATTACAACATTCGCTATATGGGCGATGTCCTGGCAGGTGTTTGTAATTTTGATGAATTAAGATATCAGAAACGCAAAGATGTCCGCCGGGGAACACGTGCAGGATCCATCGCCGTTTATTGTGCGAATGAGGCAGTCAATCAATCCGGGCTGGATTGGGAAAATGTGGCCAAAGATCGAGTCGGCGTGTATCTCGGCATTACCGAGCACGGAAACGTCGAGACCGAGAATGAAGTCTACGAGATTTCCCAGTTTGATTATGACACAAAAGTCTGGTCGCATCATCATAATCCGAGAACCGTCGCCAATAATTCTGCAGGTGAAGTCACGCTCAATCTGGGAATCACTGGCCCGCATCTGACTCTGGGAGCAGCGTGTGCAGCAGGAAATGCCGGTTTTATTCAAGGCGTGCAGATGCTGCGGTTGAATGAAGTTGATATCGCCTTGTGCGGCGGCGTATCCGAGAGCATCCACACCTTCGGCATATTTGCAAGTTTTCAGAGTCAGGGCGCATTAGCAAAACACGAAGATCCCACCAAAGCCTGCAGACCGTTTGACATAGACCGAAATGGGATTGTTGTTGCAGAAGGGGGCGCCGTTTGTACGCTGGAACGCCTGCCCGATGCCTTAGCCCGCGGTGCTACGATTTTTGGTGAAATCGTCGGCTACGCAATGAATTCTGATGCCAGCGATTTTGTGCTGCCCAACGCCACCCGACAGGCGGAATGCATTCATCTGGCTCTCAAGCGGGCAGGCCTGAAGCCTGAGGATATTGATATCGTCAGCAGCCATGCCACGGCGACGATACAGGGGGATATTGAAGAGGCTAAAGCATTGGCGAGCGTCTTTGGTGATTGCCCCAATCTGGCGATCAACAATACCAAGAGTTTTATCGGACATGCGATGGGAGCCGCCGGCGCTCTGGAAATGCTGGGAAATCTGCCCGCATTTGAAGACGGAATCGCACATGCGACTTTGAACCTGGATGAAGTCGATTCAGAATGTAATCTGCCTCAACTTGTGGCGAATCATCCGCGCCAAATGGAGCGGGTTGAATGCATACTCAATAATTCGTTTGGGATGCTGGGAATTAATTCGGTTCTGATCGTCAAGAAGTATTCTGCCTGAAAATATTGCCGGAAGAGGTGCCGTTCGGAGCTTGAAGTTCGGCCTGTTTTCTCATCGCAGTCTGAATTCCCTCGTGAGATATGACGATTCTGTGCGAATTTTCTGAAAAACTCTCCTTTCTCGAGGGTTCAGTCGGTTTAAATCATTTCGATCGCGCTATAGTATTCCTTGTAAGGGGCGGGTTTTTATCTCCCGGCTTCTAGCGGGGGTTTTGTTTGTTTGGTATAAGAGGCTTCCCCTCACCGGGTTTCGCAGTGAAAGTCGTGAGATTCGCTGAATGAAATCGACGTTATAGGATTTTTAAAAAGTTTGGAGTTTCTGCATGGCGCCGGAACAAATCAGATCGGTTATCCTGGATATCTTGGCTCGAATTGCTCCCGATGAGGATCTTTCGGAGCTTGATGATAGTGTTCCTTTTCGTGAACAGATGGAATTAGACAGCATGGATTTTCTGGATATCGTCATGGAGTTGCGCAAACTCTATCGCGTGCAGATTCCGGAAGAAGACTATGGTGAACTGGTAACGATGGACAGCACTGTAACTTACCTCACGCCACTCCTGAAGGATGCGGAAAGCACCGTCTGAATCCCGTAAATCCCCTTCGCCATGAGCTACGATTCAATCATCATTGGTGCTGGCATGTCCGGGCTGGCTGCTGGAATCCGGCTGGCCTATTTCGGGAAACGCGTCTGCATTCTGGAACGGCACACGACGATTGGTGGTCTGAATTCTTTCTACCGTCTGCGGGGACGGAATCATGATGTGGGTTTGCACGCGATTACCAATTACGCTCCGCCAGGGGGAAAAAAAGGGCCGCTGAATAAAATTCTCAGGCAGCTCCGCTTTCAATGGGAAGACTTTGATCTGAGCCCGCAATGCGGCTCCTCGGTTGTTTTTCCCGGACATACGCTCCGTTTCAATAATCACTTCGATTATTTCGAAGCACAAATCGCCGCACAGTTTCCCCGCCAGATTGATGGCTTTCGTCAACTGGTCTCGGAAATCGACGCGCATAATATCGGCGATCTGGGACAGACCTGGATTTCCACCCGTGCGCGGATGGCAGATCATATTTCCGATCCACTTCTGATTAATATGCTGCTCTGTCCGCTGATGTTTTACGGCAGCCCTTCTGCGCATGACATGGATTTTAACCAGTTCGTGATCATGTTTCGCAGCATTTATCAGGAAGGTTTCGCGCGCCCTTATCAGGGCGTCCGTCTGATCCTGAAAAACCTTGTGCGCAAGTTTAAATCGCTGGGAGGCGAACTCAAACTGCGAGCCGGCGTGAAACAGTTGCTGATCGAAGGCAAACAGGTTTCGGGCGTGATGCTTGATGACGGTCAGATCCTCGAAGCAAAAAATGTGCTTTCTTCGGCTGGTTCCGCGGAAACACTGCAGATGTGCGGTGCTGAAGTGCCTCAAGATGATCGTTTTACTCCCGGCGATATCTCGTTTGTCGAAACCATTTCCGTCCTCAATCAGCAGCCCAAAGAATTCGGTCACGAGGAAACCATCGTGTTCTATAACGAATCGGAAGATTTTTACTACGAACAGTCCAAAGAACCGGTCGACGTCCGCAGCGGTATTATCTGCTCGCCGAATAATTTTGAGTACGATCGGCCGCTGGAAGAAGGTTCGATTCGCATCACGGCGCTGGCGAATCCCGATTTCTGGATGAATCTGTCCGAAGAAAAATACATCGAGCAGAAACAATACTGGTACGATCAAATTCTCGAATCCTCCCTGCGGTATATCCCCGATTTTCGTCCGCATGTCCTTGATGTCGACGTTTTTACTCCGCGGACGATTAAAAAATTCACCGGACACATCAACGGCTGTGTTTATGGTGCCCCCCAGAAAATTCTGGATGGAAGTACGCCTTTCAACAATTTGTTTCTCTGCGGCACTGATCAGGGGTTTCTCGGGATAATTGGCTCGATGCTTTCCGGAATCAGCATTGCCAATTTGCATCTGCTGAATCCGAAGTAATCTTCTTTGTGTTAAGAGATGCTGTACTCTTGCATCATTGTTTGTCAAAACGTTCATTTTATTCCATTGCTGACTGCTGAATTGTCACACTTTTGTCATAGAGACCTGAATTGCTCCGGTTTAGTAGACAAAGGCCTGCAATTTCGATAAACAGGAGAAGCAATGTAATGGCATTAATACGGGATTCGTGAAATCTCACGGTCCTTTTTCTACTCTGCTGAACTGTATACGACGCTGAATTATCATGGCCAAAGATTTTCTGAAAGACGCAAAAGACGAATATGATGTCATCGTGATCGGCAGCGGTTTGGCCGGTATGACATCGGCCAACATCCTGGCCCGTCAGGGATATTCTGTACTGCTCCTCGAACATCATTACCAACTCGGCGGTATGGCGACCTGGTTCAAACGCCAGAACGGGCATATCTTCGATATCTCGCTGCATGGCTTTCCTTACGGCATGTTGAAAAGCTGCCGCAAATACTGGACTCAGGAAATCGCCGATTCCATCGTCCCTCTCAGAGGTGTACGATTTGAAAATCCGCAGTTCTCGCTTGAAACCACATTCACGCGCGACGACTTCACGCGGTTGTTGATCGAAAAGTTCAACATCGCACCGGAGACCGTCAAAAACTTTTTTGATACCGCCCGCAAAATGAACTTCTTCGACGATCAGGGTAAAACCACCCGCGAACTGTTCGAAGAGTTTTTTCCCGGCCGCGATGACGTCGTCCGTCTGTTGATGGAGCCCATCTCCTACGCCAACGGTTCGACCCTCGAAGATCCCGCGATTACTTATGGCATTGTGTTTTCCAACTTCATGCAGAAGGGCGTCTACACGTTTCGTGGCGGCACCGATCGACTGGTCAAGCTGATTAAGGCGGAACTGGAACATAACGGCGTCGACGTTCGTATTCGGACCCAGGTCGAGAAAATCGAAGTCGCCCCCGATCGCCGCGTGACTGGCGTGATCGTCAACGGCAAACGCATTGGCTGCAAAGCCATCATGTCGAACTCGAATATCAAAGGTACGATTCTGAATCTCGTCGGCGAAGAACACTTCGATCCGGCGTTTGTCGAAGAAGCCAAAGCCGTCCGACTCAATAACAGCAGTACCCAGGTTTATATCGCTTTGAAACCCGGCGATGAACTCAATTTTTGTGGCGATCTCCTGTTCCATTCCGAGCACAATGGATTCGATATCGAAGCCATGCTCAGTAAAAATGTCAGCAGCCGTACGTTCTCGTTTTATTATCCCGAAACGCGGCCCGGCAGCGATCGTTCTCTGATC